>CAYWSS010000909.1:0-2070 GCA_964460505.1 uncultured Caldilineaceae bacterium
TTAGGTGGCTTGGTCGGAGACCGGCCACAGCACCGGGTTTACTGAACCTGTACCTCCAAAAAGCAGGGGGAGCGAGGCCTGAGCTTGTCGAAGGCTGTTGGTTTCGACAAACTCAACCAACTTTACCCTTATTTTTGGAGAGGATACGAAAAAATCACATACTGCCCGCATCGTGTCCCTGCTCCTTACTTCTACCCTGTCGTTAATTGGCAAGGAAGCAACTTGGGTTAACTAATTAACACTCCAAATGCCCAGTTTTGTAGCCTGAGCCCCCTTTTCTACGTCTTGCAGGCTGGCCCCATATTTGGTGTCAGGCGGCACAAGGATGACCTCCGCTACCCCTTGCCGAACCATTTCCTCGTTTACAAACAGCGCCCCTGCGTAAACATACCGCAATAGCCGGCCCTGATCGTCGGTGTTAGTCACATCTTTTTCCAGCGTAACCTGCTGTCCCTCAACCAAAAGTTTGTTGATGTCTAACGCTTCCTGCCCAAACGGTTCGCTGCCGCGTTCCGGGTCGTTGAGCGCCGGCACTTCTATTGACAGGTATTTTACGCGGCGCACTTTTCCGTCAATTGAAACATCAATCAGGTCTCCGGCAATAACCTCAACTACAACACCTTGCAGGAGATTGGGGTTGGGGGTGGGCCTTCTGGTAGAGGTGGCGGTTGGAGTGGCCGTATCTGCCACCACGGGGGTGGACGTGGGCGATGGGGTAATGGTGGGCGTAGGCGTAAACGTGGCCGTGTTGGTGGGCAAGGACGTGGGGGTTGGCGTGGCGGTAATGGTGGACGTAGGGGTTCCCAGCGCGGCGTCAACAGTAGCCGGCAGAATATCCGCTACCGGCCTGAAAACCAGCGTTGCAATGACACACGCGGCGCAGGTCAGTAACGCGGCGGCCCCGCCCCCCACCAGATACAATATGCCCTGCTCGGTTTTCCAAAAGGGCAGGCCCTCCGGTGGTTCTGCTGCTGCTGAAGATTCTTCCTCTAAATCGTTATCGTCCGATGTTTCTTCTGCAAATTCTTCATCTGTTTCTTCCTGTTCGCCGGCAGATTCTGATTCTTCGGTGATTTCAACTTCAACGTCAGTCGTGTCGGATGCTTCTTCCGGCAATTCCGCCGGTAACGCTTCATCGCCAGGAACAGGGGTGGATTCCGGCTCGCGTTTCGGAATAGGCATCAACGGCAGATCATCCGGCTGCGATACGCCAATGATTTCCGGTTGGGGAGCTTCTGATTCCGGAGTAGATTCCATTTCTTTTTGATCTGTTTCACTGATACCGACTTCCGGTTCAATAGCTTCTTTTTGAGGTTGCGTAGCAGCCGCTAACCTGGCTGATAAGCCGCGAGAGGAATCAGCTTTTTCTGTCGCTTCGGGGTCCTTCTGCGCCGGCACAGGTGTCTCAGGTTTCGGTTGTTTCGACTGCTTTTCCAGCAGCGCCAATCCTCGTTTGGCGGCGCGGCTATCCGGATTGATGTCCAGCACCCGCTCCAGGCAGCGACGTTTTTCAGCTTCAGTACCAACCACACCCGACATCCACAACCAGGCGGTTTCATTTTCCAGATCGGCTTGCAAAATGTCGGCCAGCATCGCCCGGCCCGTGGTTTTGTTACCGGCTTTGATGGCTTCAATGGCTTGTTCCAGAGAGGCTAACATCGTTTGCTTTTTCCTTCAAGCTGTTTCTATCCGCAAATTTAAACGGAGGGATCATGCTTACAATAAATGTATCTCACCCCCCTCTACTTCCCCCCCGATTCGGGGGGGACTGAGGGGGGTAAAAACAGTAAAAGGGCGCTGCTGTAACGGTTACAAATGCTTATGTCTGAGGTGTTACCAATAAATTATTGAAAACATTATGTATACTACAGTATACTCTTAAAAGCCATTTTTTTACAAGCGTTTAGTAGCTGCTCAGCCTGTCCGCTCCGCGACGGGCTGTACCCGGCGGTCAACGTTGGGTGCGAGGCAAAATCGAGGGCCGCAGACCCTTTCCGGGTACAAATTCAGTGAACCCCGTCAAAATCGCGCTCGGGCCGGTCTCTTGACCGCGCCCGCTTAGGTGGCTCG
>CAYWSS010000910.1:0-2064 GCA_964460505.1 uncultured Caldilineaceae bacterium
CGCACCGAAATTGAGAATGCGCGCCTGGGTAAGAAACGCGCGGGCAATAGCAATACGTTGCCGCTGTCCGCCGGACAGGGTTACGCCGCGCTCTCCGACCACGGTCCGGTAGCCATCGGCAAACCCGGTGATAAAATCGTGAGCCTGCGCCTGCCGGGCTGCCGCTTCGATAGCTTCCGGCGTGGCGTCCACACACCCAAAAGCAATGTTTTCGGCCAGGGTGCCGGAAAAGAGAAAAATATCCTGCTCAATGGTTGAAATCTGCGAGCGCAGCGCTTCCAGACTCCAGTCCCGCACATCGGTTTGGTCAACGACCACCCGTCCGTTATCGGTATCAAATATCCGGTTGATGAGGCGGGTCAACGAAGATTTTCCGGAACCGGTCTGCCCCACCAGGGCAATGGTTTGGCCCGGATTGGCTGTAAAATTAATGTGTTTCAAAACCGGGGTGCCGTTGTACCCAAATGAAACATCCTCAAACGCCACCCGGCCCTGAACCGGCTCATCAACCCCGGCCTGATTTTCATCCAGTTCGGTTTCGGTATTAAGTACAGACAGGATGCGCCCGGCGCTGGCCAATCCCAGTTGCACCAGATTAAATGAGAAAATGGAAATAAAGGTGACAAAGCGAAACAGGCCAAACAGCCCCATAAAGGTGACCACCTGCCCCATAGTTATTTCCCCCGCTTGCCACAGCCACAACGCGTGCAGAAACCCGCCGGCCCAGCAAATGCTGAACATCAGCATCGGCAAATAGCGGGCCTTTATTTCGCCCTCGCGCACAAAGTAATCCCGAAAGGTGCGTGCATTTTGGGTGAATTTCTCCCACTCGTACCGCTCCTGCACGTTGGCTTTTACCGTTTCAATGCCGGCAATGGCTTCGGCCAGCCCGGCGTTCATGGCGCCAAATTGACCCCGCATGGCCACCGTGACCGGTTTCAACTGCCGGTTGTAGTCTGAAATGGTAATGGCAAACAAAATAAGAAATATGGTGGGGGCCAGCAGCAATTCGAAGCGAAGCTGGGCGATGAGCAGCACCGGCGCTACCACCCCCATCAGCGAATCGATAATCAGGCTCAGGCCGGGGCTAAACATCATGTTAACGGCCCGCACATCATTGGTGGCGCGGGCCATAATATCGCCAATGCGCTGCCGGCCATGGAAGGTTTGGCTTTTGCCCAGTAAATTGATGTATAACTCATCGCGGGTATCGCGCTCAATGCGCTGGGCCAGAAATTCGCCAAAGTAGTTGCGAGACAGGCCGGTGATGCCCTGCAAAACAGCCATCACCACGGCTCCCAGCGCGTACCAGCCCAGCGTACCGGTTGCCCACCCCGGCGAGGTAATCAAATCGAAGGCGTAGCCCACAAACACCTGAATGTAGCTGTAGGCCAGGTTGTTAATCAACGCGGTCACCAGCATCCCCAGCGGCAAAATGGGGTAGCGCCACACGTGAGACAGCACCCAACGCGCGGGCGTGGTACGAGTGTAGGCATATTCATTTTCCACGGTAAATTCTCGTTTAACCATCAACCCCCAAAGTATATCACGACTCGCCCGGAGCAGCTAATAAATAAAACAAATGTTTGTATTTATATTTCCCCAATTTCTCCACCAAATCTCCACATTTAATTGATATTCTGTAGGCAGAAAACGTAACTGTTCAGGTCACTAATTCTTGTAAAGGTTAGGTAACTGAATAGTTACCAGAAAACAAATGCTTCTATTTCAACACAATTTCAGGAGAAACATAATGAGCAGAACAAGAATAATTCTATTTACTAACGTCGTTATTGCAGTACTGGTTGCCGCAACAATGTTCGCCCCGGCTGCGTTTGCTCAGGGTCCCACCGATGATGCTGCCCCCGGCAATGCCCCCGGCTACCAAATGAATACCCAAAGCAGCACTTTTGGCCGGATGTTCACCAATTGGTTTGGCCCCGGATTTTGGATGGGCCAACCCGCCCCAATGATGGGACTTGCAAGACAGGCCGGACAGGGCAACGGCCCCGGCTTTGTGGATGAAGACGGCGACGGCGCGTGCGACAATATGGGCAGCGGTGG
>CAYWSS010000911.1:0-2058 GCA_964460505.1 uncultured Caldilineaceae bacterium
CAGCTCACGCCGCCCCCCCGGAGGCGGCGAAAATTGTGGCGCAGGTCATGCTCGATACCAACCAGGGCGTCACCAACTGGCAAGTATCGCCCGGGGGCGCGATGCTGGAAGAACTGTGCTGCCGGGCGCTGTGCCAATTGTTTGGCCTGGGGAAAACGGCGGATGCCACCTTTATGCTTTCCGGCACATACGCCAACCAGCAAGCGCTCTACCTGGCCCTGCATCGCCACGCCGAACGGCGGGGTGTTAACCTGGCCCGGCAGGGGCTGGCCGCCTTGCCGGCGCCGGAACGGCTGGCTGTCCTCATTTCCGGGGAGGCCCATTTTTCGCTAAAACACGCTGTGCGAATGTTGGGATTGGGCGAAGAGAGTTTGCTGCTTTTGCCGGTTGACGCCAACCATCGGATTGATGTGGAAGCCCTGCGCCGCACAATCCGCAAGGCGCAGGATGCGCGGGACATCTTTTGTGTAGTGGCCACCGCCGGCACCACCGGCACCGGCGCGGTGGACCCCATTGCGCCAATGGCCGGCGAATGTGCCAAAATCGGCGCGTGGCTGCACGTGGATGGCGCTTACGGGTATGCCTACAAATTGGTGCCGGAGTGGGCCTCTCTTTTTACCGGCGACTCGCAAGCCGATTCGATTACGTGGGATCCGCACAAACAGTTGGGCGCACCCCTCCCCAATTCGCTGCTGTTTTTAAAGCAGGCCGCTGATTTTGCCCGGATGTCGCTGCACAGCAGCTACTTTAACCGCGCCGAGGATGTGGAGCCGAATCCGGGTCTCAAATCGCCGCCCTCCACCCGGCCAATGGCGGCCCTGCCGTTGGCCACCATTTTACGGGGGCAGGGACTCACCCGTGTGGTTGAGGGCTTGCAAGTACCGCTGGTGGCCATCCGCTCACTGGCCAAATACCTGAAGACCCAACCGGACATCAACCTGTGCCACCGGCCGGACACCGGCATCCTCTGCTTTCAACTGGCCCCCGCTAATGTGCCCGCAAAAAAATTGGATGCGCTGCAACGTCATCTGTACAAGCGGGTAATGGCCTCCGGCGAGCGCTCCATTTCAATTACCAAACTGGCCGGTAAAACCGCGTTGCGGCTGGTGGTGGTTTCACCCCACACCACAGTTGGTGATCTGATTGAGACTGTCGAACACCTGCGGAAACTGGTCAACGAGTTTGATAATTTATTGTAGGTTGGGTGTACAGGTTCAGTAAACCCGGCGCTGTGGCCGGCCTCAGACCGGGCCACCCAGTCGGGCGCGGTCAGGAGACCGGCCACAGCCTGATTCTGGCGAGTTCACTGAACTTGTACGGTTGGGTTGAACCGGCTCAACGAAATACGCAATACGCAATACTGTACCCTCATTAATACTCAACCCCCGCCTGCGCTCGAATACCCTGCTCTTTGTAGGGATGCTTGATTTCCCGCATCTCGGTGACCAGGTCGGCGTATTCAATCAACGCCTCGGGAGCGTTGCGCCCGGTAATCACCAGATGCAGCATCTCCGGTTTGTTCTCTTTGAGCCAGTTGATGACCGCTTCTGTATCCAGCCACTCGTAGGCCAGCGCGTAGGTAAACTCATCCAGAATGATGAGGTCGTAGCTGCCGCCCGCAATTTGGGTTTGGGCCATTTCCCAACCGTGGCAAGCTCTGGCTGCGGTTTCATCCATATCTTTGCTGATCCAGGTAAAGCCGTCACCCGTGGCAATCCAATCGATGTTGCCCATGCGCTCCACGGCTTTAATTTCGCCATAGCGGGCATTCTCATTTTTGATAAATTGCAACACGGCTATCCGCATATTTTGCCCCCAGGCGCGGATCATCATCCCCAGCGCAGCCGTGGTTTTACCTTTGCCCTTGCCGGTATTAACAATAACCAACCCCTTTTTTTTCTTCGCCTGTCGAACTGTTCTGCGAATTGATTTACCGTCGGTTGGTGGTTGAGACGCATCGCTCATTTTATTTTCTCCAATTTGTGTGGTAACGTATTCTAAAATTTGGGTAACTACTTAGGCACACACCTTTGTAGCCGCTATAGTAGCGTCCTTTTG
>CAYWSS010000912.1:0-2039 GCA_964460505.1 uncultured Caldilineaceae bacterium
GGCGGTAATAGTCGATCAGTTTATCGAAAGCCAATTCCAGATCGCTGCTGAAAAGGACGACGTGGGCCACTTTTTGAGTTTTGAGGTTGGTTTTGACGATGATGACAATATTGAGTTTATCAGGGATGAGTTTGTGCCACATTGTCATTTGATAGATTTTGGTTTGGATGCCATCGAGCAGGGTGGTCTCTTTGAGATATTTGTCGGGGATCTGGTCATAATCGAGTTTGGCTCCATATTTTTTGTTTGCGCCGCGCTTTTTTTGTTTCCCTTCGTGCAGTAGACCGGGGCAAGGTCAATCCCAGGCAACAACAGCAGGCTTTTGAGCATCGTTTGGATTGGGCGTCAATTCAACCTCCCGCCGGTTCTTGTTCTTGCTCCCTTTGGGACGTCCTCGTTTCCCGGCCTGCTTTTTGACCTTTTTGCCCGATTTCTTTTTGTCCGACTTCTCTTTTTCCTCTTCGACCATCTGCTCCATCATCACCGGATAAGAGGTACGCTCTTTGACACTGATCAGCGACAAACTAAAAAACGATAGCCCTGGCACCGGCTTACCGTACAGTGACGAAAAGAAACGATCCAGGCCGTAGGTTTTCTGGCCTGATTTGGTGGCAACGGTTTCATCGCCACCTATCAAAATAACATCTTCCGGGTCAAGCAAGTGATGCCGAATGAAAAACCAATTCACTGTCGCCCACGGGATAGCGGTGTTAAAAAATCGCTGGATGGTTCGGTAGCTCCCTCCTTTTTTCGTCCAGCGGGAGATGCCCAACATTGTCACCCGATCCGTCATGGCCAACAGCGCCGGTACAATACAATTCAATTGACGCAGGGTGGTTTTATCAAGACATTGTAAACACTGTAAAACTATTATTGTATCTATCATGAGCAGTTGCCCCTCCACGTTTTTCGCCTTGGTCGGTAAAAAACGTATGGTACTCAACCGCTCTCATTTCGCTAATTTTTGACGATGGTATTGTAACATAACGATACCGAAATACAGGGAGAATGTCAAGGAGGAAAAGGGGTTAGGGTAACGGCCGGCGTTTGGTTTTGGTGTTTGTGGTGTCCGGCAGGGTCATCGACGCTCCCGTGGAATTTGTTGTTGCAGCTATCGGCAGAAGATACCCCGGTATAGCTGATTTTGGCGGCTTTGTTAAGTGACAAATGTCACATATTTTGGGGACATTTTGCACGGCGCGCAGAGCGCGGGGGAGCGAAAAAGCGAATCAGCGAATATATATACGAAAGTGCAATAGTCTACAACATTTTGAACACCCGCAAAATTAACGCAAGGCGCAAGGTCGCAATGGCGCGGAGAAAAATTAAAGAATCTTTGCGTCTTTGTTCCTTGGCGTCATTGCGTTGAAACTGTTCAATATCTTCTTGACCCTTACAAATATATGTACGAGAGAAGCCAACAGATTCGCTTATTTGCTTATTCGCAGAATCGCCCGTTCGGGAATTTGGCCATTCGTGGAGGCCGGCAGTTCGCCCACCAGCGCGCCGGGGGCGGTATCGACCAGTTTGGTGGCGATGAGTTGGTTTCGCAAATTGGCATCTTTGCCGGTTTGGGTGACGACGCGCAAATAATTTCCGGTGAGGCCGCTCCATTGCCGGCCAAAGCCGTACGGCTCGCTGCTTTCCCACAGAACGGGCATTTTTCGACCCACAAATCTACGCCGGAATTGCGCTTCCAACTCTGCGTTGAGGGTGTGCATTTGTTGGCTGCGGGCCTGCATTATTTTGGATGGCACCTGCCCCCGCATTGTGGCGGCGCGGGTGCCCTGGCGGGGCGAATAGCGAAAGATGTGCAGTTTGGAAAAAGCCTGCGCTTTTACAAATGAAATCGACTCCGTAAATTCTGCCTCTGTTTCGCCGGGAAAGCCGATGATAATATCGGTAGTGACAGACAGGTCGGGAATGGAGGCCCGCGCTTGCTGCACCAGCCGGCTGAACTCGGCCTGCGAGGTGCGGCCGGCCATGCGGCGCAGCGTTTCTTTTCAACCGCTTTGCAGCGGCAAATGGCGGTGTGGCAG
>CAYWSS010000913.1:0-2039 GCA_964460505.1 uncultured Caldilineaceae bacterium
AGCCGAACGCAAGCGCGAGCGGCGGCGGCGCGCGGCAGAACGGCGGCAGCAGAGGCGAGGGGCGCCGGCCGTCTTTTCTCCCGAGGGTCCGGCCACACTCAGGCGGGGGTCGTCGCAGTTGCCGTAGCAGCCGATGGTGCCAATGCCCATCGATCCGGTATTGTGGGTGTCGTGGATGCCAACAACGTCATCGCCGCCGGCCCGACCTTCGTAGATGACGCCATTGGGGTCAATCAGGTAGTTGTACCCTACATCGCCCCAGCCCAACACGTTGGCGTGAAAATTCCAGACCGAGCGCACCCAGCCGGCATAATCCTGGTAGGGGGCGGTGCCGTTGGGCGTTTCAGTTTGATGAATGATAACGTGCGTGACCGGCGCGTACATTGGCGGGAGGCGCGGGCTTTCCTGCCCGTCGGGGTTGCCCCAATCGGTACGGGAAACGACCGGTGGTTTCTCTGCCGGGCACACGTTATCATTTGAGCTGACCCGCGCCATCTGCCCGGCGATTTCAGCATCGCTGGGGCCCTGGCTGGTGTCGTTAAAAACCAGTGTCAGCCGGTTAAAGGTGGCTCCGCTGCGTAGCGTTACTCTGAACTGGAGGGCGACTTCGCTGTTTCCGGCCCAGATTAAATTGCCGCTGAACATTACGCCGCGCACCGGATAGAAGGCGGTTTTGCTCTCAATCCAGTCACTCCAGTTGCCGCTGCTTTTGAGGCGGGTTTCAACCCGCACATCGCCGCTTGCTTCCCACAGCGGCACAATATCGCTGGTAAAGCCGAGGGGGCTGCTGATTTCGTCAGAGACAAAATAGCCTTCACTTTGCCCGGCGGCCACCGCCAGCCCGGATGGAGTGACTTCCACTCCGTCCGGTTGGCCCTGTTTGCCAAAATAGGCCGTATCAAAATTTAGCTCCTGCGAAAAGATGGCGGCATTTTGGGGCAATCCGGTCAGATTTGCCAGCGAGTTATCGGCTCGAAACAGGGCACCGATAATGACAAACAGGAAAAAACTGCCAACAAGCCATTGCTTGGGATAGGTGAGAAATAGTTTTTTGAGCATATTTTTTCTCCGTAATAAATTAACAAGCAACAAGAAGCAGGGAGCAGGGAATAAAAAGTATTTATCTGACTACTGACTACTGACTACCGGCCCTTGCTGCTGAAAGTTGCCGGCCAGTAATGCCAAATCCAAAATGTTTGCCGCGCCGTCGGCGTTAAGATCGGCCAGCGAGTCTGTGGTTTGATATTTGGTGGCCAGATAGGCCAGGTCGAGAATATCGACGGTGTTATCGCCATTAATATCGCCGGCAAGCAGGGTAATCGATGCCAGTTTGATAGGTTGGTCGGTTTGTTTAGCTGCCAGGGTTTGCTGCAAATTAACCTCTGCGGCCACAAATGCGGGGAATTCGAAAGTGAGCGTGTCGCTTTCGGAAATTGAGAAGCTGCCGTCAGCCTGGGTGACTGCTCGATCCCCGTTACCGTTGGTGACCAGCGTGCCGCCGTGCTCGTTGCGCCCCTGAAGCGCCACTGTACCGGACAGGCAGTTGGGTACAAATTGCACCTCAACCGCGCCGCCCTGCACCGCCGCAGAAATTGGCTGGCCGTTTACATCGCTCAAGCTGATACTTTCGATGGTGACGGCACTGCGGCCAACGCGCTGGGGCCGCCAATCGATGGCGATGAGGCCGCTGCTGCCGTTGGTAGCCGGGATGCCGATGACGCCCGCTCCAAATGAAATGCGGCCGCGGCTGGTATCGACTTCATTTCTGAAAATTGTGTCGGTGGAGAAGGACTCGTCCACCCGTACCTGTACGTCGCGTTGGCTGGCATCAGCGTCAATAACCTGAATAATGGCCGGATCGTAGGCCACTTCCATTTCGACCACCGCTAAATCAACAACGTTATCTACTCTGATGGCAATGGTATCCTGCAAGCTGCACAGGGTTGTTTCCAGAAGTTGCGGCAGGGTGTTTACGGCCGGGGGTGGGGTGGGGGTAAAGGTGGCGGTTGGCGTGGGTGTGTTGGTGCTGGTTGGGGTGG
>CAYWSS010000914.1:0-2031 GCA_964460505.1 uncultured Caldilineaceae bacterium
TCGGGCATAACAAACCATCACCAAAAAGTTCCGTTCTCATTCTGTTTTCAGTATACATATGACTCAGCCTGAAATTACCGGTGAAGGCGGCTGGGGTTGGAATCGGATATCCATGGTCATCATATAACGATAGATCTGATTCGCGCGCCAGAAGGGAACCCAATCATACAGGAAAGACTGCACCGGATTCCACAAGGCGATCCAGCCGATAACCACAAAACCTTCCGCCAATAAGTTGTTCACCCCTTCCGAAATGAAGGTCAGGACCTGGCTGCTGAACATAGAAGACAGCCCCATACTTACGCCCAGAAAAAGCAATCCTGGCAGCAACGCCCGCAGGCCAACCCAAATTGTTTGCCTGATCCGAAGCCGGTTATCGGTGATATGAGTCTGACAGAAGCGATGCAGGGCAGCATCCACCTGTTTCTGCAAGTCGGGCGTAATCTGGTCGGGCGGGAGCAGAATCGTCAAACGAATCTTGCCTCCACGGCGAAAAAAGCCCGGCTCTAATTTTTTCATCACCCGCAGCAGGGCCGGTTGGCCCAGAAGTTCCATCTCCACGTCAGAAAAAGGGTTAACCTCCGGCGCGATAAAAAGATGATCAACGGTTTTCAGGGATAAGGTAACATCTTTGACTTTACTTTGGCTCATTGGTTCTGCTCTCCTGGGAAAATAAGGATAGCAATCCGGGCGAACATAAACGGTTTTGTCCGGCTAATTATTCTCGCCGCCTCACGTAGATTGCAGCCCCCACCAGTTCCGGTAAATTTGGGCCAGCTTCTCCAGCTCAGAAATTTCTACCCATTCCACGTCGCCATGCGCCTGATCAATAGAGCCGGGACCGAGCACAATGCACTCACCGGGCAAGTCGCCGTAGGCCCAGGCGTTGGTACCGTAGGGGACAGTCATTGGCTCCCGCCCGGACCATTCGACCAACTGCCGGATCCACGGAGAATCAGATTTTTGCAAAAAGGCGTCGATGCCACCCAGTTTTTCCATCGTTACCGGTAAAGGGCAGCCCCGTTGGGCCAACTTAAGAAGTTCAGTCGCCACATCATCGATTTTTTCAGTGAAAAGGGAACGCCGGTCAATTACAAATTCGCAGGAATCGGGCACAATGTTTGCCCCTACCCCACCGCTAACCAGCGATACGGTCAATGTCGGCGGCCCCAAGTTAGAAGTGATGGCCTGCAACCGCCGGTCTTCCGCCTCCAGCGCTACAATCAGGTGAGACGCGGCAACAACCGCATTCTTCCCCAACTGCGGTTTGGCCGAATGGCTGGACGCTCCTTCTACACGAAATTTAAGACGGATGCTGCCTTTGTGCCCAAAAACCGGGTGACACATGGTGGGTTCGGCCACCAGCAACTCATCCAGCGGAATCCCCTGATTTTGCACCCACTTACCAAACACCGGCGCGCATTGCGCGGCATTTTCCTCGTCTACCGTGGCGGCCAGCAGCAGATTGCACTCCGGCGAAATACCGGTCTGAT
Organism: uncultured Caldilineaceae bacterium; assembly: GCA_964460505.1. Taxonomy (GTDB): domain Bacteria; phylum Chloroflexota; class Anaerolineae; order 4572-78; family J111; genus J095. The sequence continues at coordinate 1,494 of CAYWSS010000914.1, forward strand.
GCATAGCTTCCAGCAAGGCCAGCGCCACCGCTAACGACGCTTTGGTATCGACTGCCCCGCGCCCGTAAACACGGCCATCGGCCACCGCGCCGCTAAACGGATCACCAATCATCTGCTCCACGCCAACCGTATCCATATGCACGTCAATGGCAGCCCAGCGGTCGGCGCGCCCGCGCCAGATGCCGTAAACATTATTACGGTTGGGGTAAACTTCCTGCATGTGAACCTCGGCTCCAAACTCCTGAAACCACCCGGCTGCCTGCGATGACATCTCCGCCTCACCCGGCGTGCCGGCCCGACCCCCGGCTTGCAGCGGATTTACGCTGGGGATTTGAACCAATCGGCTCAACCATTCGGCCAGTTTTTTAGAATTTACCATTTAAGCTCCTTTTTTTTACACAATTGTGGTGGCCCAAAATCTGTTGCAGTACACAACATTCTTAAAAGTTGATTCACTACCGGACACTTTTTCTAAAGTTTCTATTTTTACGAAAAAGAAGGCCGTTAATCCGTTCATTCCGGCAATCCTGCTCTGAAC
>CAYWSS010000915.1:0-2030 GCA_964460505.1 uncultured Caldilineaceae bacterium
CATTTTCCAGCAGGGTCAGGGTGGGCAGCAACTGGAAAAATTGAAAAATAACGCCCAGATTTTTGCCGCGCCACACCGCCACTTCATCCTCGTTGAGGGTGTGGATGGGCACGCCGCCCACCCGCACCTCGCCCAGCGTGGGCCGGTCTATGCCGGTAATGGTGTTAATGAGCGTCGATTTGCCGCTGCCTGATTTGCCGATGACCGCCACAAACTCGCCGGCATCCACCTGCAGGTCGATGCCTTTGAGGGCGGTAAACGGCCCGGCCGGGGTTTTGTAAATTTTGATAACTTCCTTCAACTCAATCAGATGCCCGTCGTTGCGCCGGCGGCTTCCGGAAGCCTGGTTTTTTTTAAGTTGTGCGGTATCGTTTCGTTTTCGCCAACTTTTAAACATAAAATTACTCGTTTCGGATTCAGGTGCCACCTGCTAATAATCCGGATAAATGATTTTGCCTGCTTTAAACAGTGTATCGTTCAGATACATTTCTTTCAACCGGGCGTGCTGAAATTTGCCGTTGTAAGTTAGAGGAATGGTTTTGGGCTTTACCAGATAGACCCGGCCGGGCCGAAAGCCAAGCTGCCGGCGGAGGGTATCAACAATCTCGATCACCATATTCTGTAACGCATCCTCCAAGGCGCTTTCACCTTCCCGAATCTCGGCAAAGATGTAAACCTGTTCGCCCTCGATGCGCCCTTTGTCGATGCCCACCGCCACGGAGTAGCGCACAGCGGGATGCGTGTCGACCAGTTCCTGAATCTCGCGGGGGTAGATGGTGTGCCCGGCGTGAATGATGGTGTTCTTTTTGCGACCCACAATATACAGGTGTCCATCGTCATCCAGATAGCCCAAATCGCCGCTGAGAATGGTCTCGGGATTTAAGAAAAGGGCGCGGGTGGCTTCCGGGTTGTTGAAGTATCCCCGCGAGTTGGCCGGACTTTTGATGGCGATTTCGCCAATTTCGCCGGGGCCGGCCGGTTGCCCCTCCCGGACAATGGTTATTTCAACTTCGGGGAAGGGTTTGCTGATGGAAACGCAGCCGCGCTCATCTACTTTCACTTCTGTTTGCGGCGGCCACATGCTGACCCCAACCGTGGCTTCGGCCAGGCCGTAGCCGGGAACCATTACATTTTTCAGGCCAAACGTTTTTTCAAAATCGAGAATGGTTTGGTGGCGCACCGGCTCGGCGGCATTAAGCGCTACCCGCAGGCTGGACAGGTTGTAAGCTTCCGGATTTTTTACGTGACGCAGGCAGAGTCGGTAGGCAAAATCGGGGGCGGCGGTGTAGGTGGCTTTGTATTTTTGGATAGCCTCCAGCCAGGGGCTAATCTTTCTGAGGTTGGTGGGCAGCAGAATGATGTCTGCTCCCAGGTAGAACGGCACCATTGTTTTTAAGATTAGCCCCATATCGTGGTACACCGGCAGCCAACTGACAAAAATTTCGTCTTTGGTGATTTGCATGCCCTTGATCATTTGCCTGATGTTGGTCATCAGGTTGTGGTGCGAAAGCTGCACCCCTTTGGGGTTGCCGGTGCTGCCGGAGGTGTACTGCAGAAAAGCCACATCATGGGGCGCAACTTGGGGAAAGTCGGCCTCGGGGGGATGGTTGGCGCTCTCCGACACGGTGGTTACGGACAGGTTGTGGGCGGCGGCCCGGCTTTTGAATTGCCACAGCTGCGTTTCCGGGGTGGTGGAGGGTACAACAATGGTGCCGGCCCCACACAACTGCACGAGCGAGAGGATGTGCGCCGGGCCAAATCCGGGAAAGAGAGGCACCGCGATGGCTCCGGCGCGCTGCGCCCCGTAAAATGCAGAGAAGAACTCGGCGCTGTTGGGCAGAGCCATCACCACCCGGTTACCGGGGCAAACCCCAAGCTCCTGCAACCAGGCCCCAAAACGGTTGGTGTCTTGCCACGTCTGGCGGTAGGTGTAAGGTTGGTTGATAAAAGTAAATGCTGTTTTATCCGGCGTTTCGGTGGCCCGCCGTTCAAGCATTTCGATAAGTGTTTTAAATTTTGCCCGTTGCCTT
>CAYWSS010000916.1:0-2015 GCA_964460505.1 uncultured Caldilineaceae bacterium
ATTATGTCATTCCCGCATGCTTTTAGCGGGAATCTATGCGTGCAGTCTGTGGATCCCCGCTTAATACGTGCGGGAATGACAGGGGGGCTGAATGGTTACGTATAAAGATGTCCGGAAAAATTTTTCCTAAATAACATCCGTATTGCGTAAATCGTTGGGCAAAAATTTTTCCGGAATGCTGTAACTGCCGTGAATAAACACCAAGTCTCCGGTTTTGCGATCTGCCATAAGTCAGGCAAGGCGTTTGTAATTGTCTAATTTTATGGTACCGTTACCATATTCTAATCAAAATAATAACATACATCAGCTATCTTTGTCAAGATATTTTGGGCTTAACTTAAAAAATAAAGATGGTGTTATTGCAACGCACTGAAATATAAGGTAAAATTATGGTAACGGTACCACCATACAATATTAAAGATGTCGCAAGCGCAATTTGTGGAAGAACTACATTCAACGGGATAATTTTATGCCAACCATTCGAGATGTTGCCAAACGGGCCGGCGTGGCCCCCATTACCGTGTCGCGAGTTGTCAATAACTCCGGCTATGTTCGAGCTGATACCCGGACAAAGGTTGAAGCAGCGATTGCCGAACTACAATACGTCCCTAATTCCCTGGCGCGGAGCTTGCGCCACAAACGCACCAAAACCATTGCCCTGGTTCTGACCGACATCACCAATCCGTTCTGGACAACCGTCGCTCGTGGGGTTGAAGATACAGCCGGCGAACAAGGGTTTAACATGTTCCTGTGCAACACCGACGAATCTGACAGCAAACAAACCAACTACCTCAACGTCCTCCTGGAAAAAAGAGTCGATGGTTTTCTTCTGGTCCCGGCTCACAGCACCGCCGAGCCTATCGAACTTATTCAAAAGCAAGGGGCGGCCGTAGTCGTTTTAGATCGTCGTATACCTGAGGCTCAGGTAGATGTGGTTCGGGGTGATTCCGAAATGGGGGCTTATCAACTAACCCGGTTGCTCATTGATCAGGGGCACAAGCGGATTGCCGTCCTGACCGGCCCCCATGATGTTTCTACCAGCGATGATCGGGTGGCGGGTTACCGGCGCGCCCTGGCCGAGGCCGGGCTGGACACGGCCCCGGAACTGATCCACTACGGCACCTTTAATCAGGCTGCCGGCCACAGCATGATGAGCCAGGTGCTCAAAAGAATGCCGTGGCCTACGGCAATATTGGCCGCCAACAATTTTATTGCCATCGGTGCTTTTCGGGCGCTGCGTGATGTTGGATTGCGTGTTCCCGACGACATGTCTCTGGTGGCCTTTGACGACTTACCCTCGGCCCTTGTTATCGACCCGTTTTTAACAGTAGCGGCGCAGTCTGCTTACCATATGGGACAAAAAGCCACCCAACTCCTTTTGGCCCGATTAACCGGCGCGGAACCGGCTGAACATCAGGAAATCGTTTTACCCACAGAGATCATCGTCAGGCGCTCAAGTGGTCCACCCCGTAATAAATAGCGTGGTCAAACCGCAACCCAATTTTTGACTCACGGCTGAAATTAAACACGGATAAATAAAAATAATTAAAATCCGTGTCCCTCAACTTCCAAGGGCAATGTTGGCTGTTTTTGCCACGAACCTGCGGTGAGGTAGAGTTAGAAACAAAACCGGGCGTTGGTGTAGCCGTTCAATGTTCTCCCGCGGTTCGTTTGGGTTTGTTGGATGAGCTGGTTTCGCAGTCCGATTTCCAACTTGTTTTAACCTCTGAGCAACGCCAACAACTATTGGCGCTTAATCTCCTGGCCGCCGATGAACCTCTTATTCTCCACCATTTACAACATATCACCACCGTATCTCGTTCTACGGTCCTCAAGGACATGGATTCGCTTGAAGCGTGGGCGCATAATTTTGGGCTCACAATGGTGCGGAAACCCAACTACGGCGTGCTGTTTGATGGCGCATAATTGGCTCGCCGTCAGGCGCTCACGGCCTTGCTATGCTTATCGTTATACATAAGTAGGGTAAGTAAAAAACGGGTCAAATGTTTGGCAAA
>CAYWSS010000917.1:0-2013 GCA_964460505.1 uncultured Caldilineaceae bacterium
TAAGTCCTCCCCCCTCCTGAGGGGGGAGTTAGAGGGGGGTAAGTAGTTACGAATATCTTTACTTAAGCCTGGCAAAAACCGCGACAAGCGACATAAAAAAGCGTTCCTGAAAAAGTGTCCGGTAGTGAATAACGGGTTAACAAATGGATTCATTTCAAGATTGATACGCTTCCGATTTTCTGAATTGGGCAACCATAAAAGCGGTCCAGCCTGCGGTTATAATCAGGCTGACTCCGGCCATGGCCAACGAAATTTGGTACGGACTCCAGCCCAGTCTGTCGGCGGCCCAGCCGGCCCACAGGGTAGAGGCCGATGATGCCAGCGTCATCATCGCCATATCAAAGGCAAACACCCGTCCCAAAAATCTGGATGGAACAAACATCTGCAAAAGTGAGGAGGCGTACACCCAATTGATACCGGTGCCAACCGTACGAATGAAGGTAGCCAGCAACAGCACGGACAGCGTTTCGGTCCAGCCCAGTGTGGCGTACCCCGTGACCATGGCTAAATAGGCGACCAAAATTCCCCAATACATAGTGCGAGGCGTATCGCCGGTAACGTGGCGGGCGATAATTGGCCCCAACCCGGTGCCCAAACCCACAGTCAGATAGATTAATCCCAGAGTAGCCGAAGCGTCATTGCCAAGCGGAAAAATCTCTTTGGCAAACGTAACCTGTACAATCTCCATTCCCCCAAAAGCCAGCGCGCTGGATGCTTTTAGCAAGGCAATCACCAGGATAGTTGGCCGCTGCCACAGATATTTCATTCCATCAGAAAATGCCTGCCAGCCCGCGCTTTTTATCTTTTCCACATCGCCCGGGATGATGGACACCGCCGGACTGAGCTTGAGAATAAACCAGGCCGACAGCAAAAATGTGGCCGCATCAATGATAAAGGCGCTGGTGATGCCCAACAGTGCAGTCGCCATCCCCCCCAAGGCCGCGCCCAAAGCCAGCATCGTGCTCCATGTGGTGCTGGCCAGCGCGTTGGCGGTAACCAGGTCTTTGTATTCCACAATGCCGGGTAAAATGGCGGCGCGGGTGGGTTCAAAAAAGGCGCTGATGCTGAGCTGCACGATTGTCAGCACGTACAGCAGCCAGATGTCACTTTCTGACCGCACCAGCAAGAATCCCAGCACGACCACAAACCGCAGCAAATCGCTGGCAATGAGAATTTTGCGCCGGTCAAAGCGGTCGGCAACCACCCCCACCACCGGGCCAAGCAGGAACGGCGGCAGCAATCGGGCAATAAACAGGCCGCCAATAGCCATGCCGGAGCCTGATAACCCGGCCACCAGCGCCGCCGATGCAATCAGGTTGAACCAGTCTCCCAATTGGCTGATAATCTGGCTGAACCAGAGATAACGGAAATCTTTGTTATCTCTGACCAGGGTGATGTAACTTTCAAGAAAATGCATGTGCGGGTTTACTGAACCTGTACATTTCAACAGCTTATTAGACAGGGCCAGTAGATCCAAATTCTTTCGCTCCAAACCCCCTCAGCGCTGAAAACTGGATCTACTGAGTCTATTTAACATTAAAAACGTGAACAACAGCCCCTACAAAGTTATCGTGAACCGCAAAATAATTTCTGTAATCGTCGCCGCTCATCACCGTGCGCCGATTTTCTGAGCTGACCTCAAGTTGTGAGAAAAGGTCATTGCCCCCGCTGCTAAACCCCAGATAAACCGTTGTTTTAGCCGGCAGCGTGAATTGCACCACTTCTCCCTGTGGGTCAAAGCTCACCGGTTGCGGCAAGGAGCCGCGGGCGCTGTTCCGGATATCCTCAATTAGCGGCCCGGAGTTGAGGTCAACGGTATCAATGTAGCGCGGCGTTAATTTTATTGTGAGAGAAACATCGGTGTGGTTGCTAATGTAATATTCGTTGAGCACCTCGCCGCAGCCCGTCAGCAGCGGGAGACAGAGCAGGACCACCCATATCACATTCTGAGGCTGTATTTTCAGTACTCGCATAAATTGACCTTTTAGCCGTATCATCTCAAAAAAGGGGGGG
>CAYWSS010000918.1:0-2010 GCA_964460505.1 uncultured Caldilineaceae bacterium
GTTGGGAGTTGGGAGTTGGGAGTTGGGAGTTGGGAGTTGGGAGTTGGGAGTTGGGTACACGTCATTTCCCTAACCCCTAAATCCTGACTCCTGACCCCCTATTTTAAGGAGCTTAACATGAACGTTGACGGCAAACATTATCGCACAATCTGGGTAAAAAAAAATAACCAAATGGTCATACAAATTATCGACCAGCGTCACCTTCCGCACAAATTTATTGTGGAAGACCTGACAACGGTGGATGAAGTAGCTGCCGCCATTAAAGATATGCACGTGCGCGGCGCGGGCTTAATTGGAGCCACAGCCGGGTATGGCATGTACATTGCGGCCCTGCACGCTCCCCGCCAGTCGGCGGAGGTTTTTATGGGGGCGCTGGTGGCGGACGGCAAAAAATTAAAGGCAACACGTCCCACGGCAGTCAATCTGGAATGGGCGGTTCAGCGGCAATTGGAAGCCATCGCGGCTGCCGGCGACATTGAGCAAAAAATTAAAGCTGCATTTAAAACGGCGCAAACCATTGCCGATGAGGATGCCGAGTTTTGCCGCCGCATTGGTCAGTACGGCAAATCCATTATCAAAGCCATCAGCAAGCAAAAGAACGGTGAAACGGTCAACGTGCTTACCCATTGCAATGCCGGCTGGCTGGCCTTTGTAGATTTTGGCACGGCCACTGCACCCGTTTACGCCGCCCACGACGATGGCGTGGATGTGCATGTGTGGGTCGATGAAACCCGCCCCCGCAATCAAGGGGCGCGGTTAACGGCCTGGGAACTGGGTCAGCACGGGGTACCTCATACCATCATCGCTGATAATGTAGGCGGCCATTTGATGCAGCGCGGGCTGGTCGACCTGGTAATTACCGGCACCGACCGCACCACCTACACCGGCGACGTGGCCAACAAAATTGGCACGTACCTCAAGGCATTGGCCGCCGATGACAACAGCGTACCGTTTTACGTAGCGCTGCCTTCTTCCACGTTTGATTGGGAGATGCGCGACGGCCTGGCCGAAATTCCCATTGAGCAGCGAGATGCTACGGAGGTGCGGTTTATCCCCGGCTGGCACGAGGGCGATATCAAAACCGTGCGCCTCACGCCGGAAGATAGCCCTGCCGGCAATTACGCTTTTGATGTAACCCCGGCCCGGCTGGTAACCGGACTCATCACCGAGCGCGGCATCTGTGACGCTTCGGAAGAAGGCGTGCTGGGACTTTATCCTGAAAAAAGAGAAGGTAACTAATTGTGAGTAAATCAAAAGAAGGCGTCATTAAATTTCAACTCAATTTCAGCCCGGCGGAGGCAGTACCGTTTGATACCGTGCGCGAATTAAACGCCTGGCGGAAAATGATGGTCCTGTTACAGTTGATTGGAATGGAACCTGGCCGGTACGGAGGGTACGGATTTGGCAACATCAGCCAACGGTTAGACTCGTCCGGCGGGGCTGCAAGCCGGCGTCAATTTATAATCACCGGCACCCAAACCGGCGGCCTGCCCGATCTTGGCAAACAACATTACGCCACCGTGCTGGAATGTTACCCGGAGCAGAACCGGTTGGTGGCCGAGGGGCCGGTAAAACCGTCTGCCGAGTCGTTGACACACGGCGTAATCTACGCGCTGGATGATGATGTTCGCTGGGTGCTGCACGCCCACTCGCCGCATATGTGGCAGCATGCAAAAGCGCTCCGGCTGCCGGCCACCCACCCGGATATCCCCTACGGCACGCCGGAAATGGCCGCCGAAGTGCGCCGCCTGTTTGATGATTCACCAGTACGGGAGATAGGCATCTTTTCGATGGGCGGGCACGAAGACGGCATCGTCGCCTTTGGCCACACCGCAGAAGAAGCCTCGGCCCGGTTAATTAACTGTTTGAGCCGGGCCTTTCAGTGCACAAGTTCAGTGAACCCGTTCCATCAACAAATGTTAAACGAATAGTAACTACTTGGGTATACCCCTTGAAACCGCTATAGTAGCGTCCTTTTGCCGTTTTTACCCCCCCTCAATCCCCCCCGAA
>CAYWSS010000919.1:0-2010 GCA_964460505.1 uncultured Caldilineaceae bacterium
CGGAGCAAATTCAGTTTCGCAACACAGTGGTTATCAACCTGGCCGGTGAGCCGGATGAATGGCTGGCCCGGATGAAAAGTAAGTGGCGCTACAACATTCGACTGGCCGGGCGCAAAGGCGTTGAAATCCGCACCGGCACCGCTGCCGACATCCCTGCCTTCTACCGGATGTACGCCGAAACCGCTGCCCGCGACGAATTCCTCATTCGCCCGGAAGCCTACTATGCCGATGTCTGGCAGCAATTTCTGGCAGCCGGGCAGGCCGAAATATTGCTGGCCTCGGTGGAGGGCCAGGTGGTGGCCGGGTTAATCCTCTTTATTTTTGGCAGGCGGGCATGGTATTTGTACGGCGCCTCCACCGGCCAACATCGCAAATTAATGCCCAACCACCTGCTGCAATGGCAGGCCATGAACCGGGCCAAAGCGCGCGGCTGCACCCACTACGACATGTGGGGCGCTCCCGACATCTTTGATGATAACGATGGAATGTGGGGCGTGTACCGCTTTAAACGCGGCTTTGGCGGCCAGACGCTGCTGGGTCTCGGCGCGTTTGATTATCCGGTCCAACCCCTAAAATATCGCCTCTTTACGCAGGCTATGCCCAAAGCCAGGACTCTCCTGCGCCGCCTCAGGGCGTAGTCCTGCATTTTTCCCAAACAACCCAATTTAAATTTTGTAATTCCCAAGCCAATCAATTTATAGTTATTCATGGAGAATTTAAAATGACACGCACTCCCTGCCAATTTGCCCGAACCATTGAAGAGACGTCACTCAATGCCTGGCCCTCGCTTAAACAAATTTTGTACGATGGCTGGATTTTGCGCTTTGCTCACGGCTACAGCCGCCGGAACAATTCCGTTAACGCCTTTTACCCCGGAAACCTCTCCGCCGGGGGAAAAATCAAACGGTGTGAAGATATTTACCGCGCCAGGGGGTTGCCTCCAACCTTTCGCATTACTCCCTTTGTTGAACCGGCAAACCTGGACACCCTGCTGGCCGAATTGGGGTATCAAAAGGTGTCTCCCACCAGTGTCCAGGTGGTTGACCTGGCGGGTGTTTCCTCCACCGGCCTTACCGCTGACGCGCACCGGTGGGAAACTCCGGCAGAGGAATGGGTTGACGCCTGCATCCGCATAAATGAGATAGCGCCCGTAAAACACGATCCGTTTCGAGAAATACTGGCCCACATTCCGTGCGATGCCTGTTTTATGGTGTTGCAAAACGGCGCTGAGATTGTTGCTTGCGGGTTGGGCGTGCTGGACGGCCCCTGTCTGGGCCTGTTCGATATTGTGATCGCTGCCAACCAGCGTGGTAAAGGGCTGGGCACCCAACTGGTTTCAAGTTTGTTCAGTTGGGCCAAACAACACAACGGATCCCACGCCTATCTGCAAGTCGTTGCCGATAACACCCCTGCCCTCAATCTGTACGCCAAACTGGGATTCAGAGAAATTTACCGGTACTGGTACCGGGTGAAGTAGAAGGCAGGATTCTCTGCGAGCAATGAAAGCACTGCCCAACATCTGAACTTTTTTCCTCAGTTTTTTGCAATATTTTCAGTAAACTACTGCTATTTCGGTGTTAACTCTGTTTTGACCTGGTCTAAACTGAGACGGCTGCTATCCTGGTTTTTGACTCTCTGAATATGCAGATAATCCAGATAATCAGATAATTTATCCGGGTCGGAGAGAAGTTCTGGTTCTTTGGTAATTCCCGTGGTTGGTTTGTAAAAGGACTATTTTCGCCACAAATTAACACGAATTAACACGAAAAAGCAAAAAATTAGTGAAATTAGTGTCAGTTCGTGGCAAGTTTTATCTTAACCATGGAAAATCCTAAAGAGCCAAAGTTTTTTTAGCTGTTGGTATTCGTCTATGGGAATAACCGCAAACTTGGCAACATTATTTTCTGTAACTACTTACCCCCCTCTAACTTCCCCCCCGATTCGGGGGGGATTGAGGGGGGGTAAAAACGGCAAAAGGGCGCTACTGTAGCGGCTACAAAGGTGTGTGCC
>CAYWSS010000920.1:0-2009 GCA_964460505.1 uncultured Caldilineaceae bacterium
GTGTGCCTAAGTAGTTACAGACGATGAAGCATGAAGGATGAATAGCGGACGGTGTATTTGGGAGTGATTTGCGGCCTGCTATCCGTAAATTGAAGTGCAGACTTTAGCCTGCGATTTCCTCCACGTTCCCACGCTTCGCCGGCCAGATTGGGAATGTGGTTGGATGTTAAAGGAGCGCAAAACTATAGTTTTGCACTCCTTGTAATTACTGGCAGATTTATGTCGAACTGTATTGGTTTCTAGTTGTGATCCATTTCTTCATCATCATCGTGCTTTATACCTTCGCCATCCATGTCGCCCTCGTCCCCATGCTCCATATTGTTGTCCATGGCCATTGCATCGGTTACTTCAACTTCGAGGGTTTGCGGTGGGGATTTTTCAAAGTTTAGCGTCATTTTGAATTTGTCGCCTTTGGCCAGCCCTTTGTCCACCCCAATTAGCATCACGTGCAGCCCTCCCTGCTTCAACGTCACCGAACCACCGGCGGGAATTTCTACTTTCTCAACCGGGCGCATGTGCATAACCTGATTTTCATCCATCGAGCTTTCGTGGATTTCTACGGCATCGGCTACATCCGAGTCCACGCTGATGAGGGCATCGGCAGCGCCACCGGCGTTGACCAACTTCATATAAATGGCCCCGTTGGGCATTGCGGCCCGGGCGCGCGGCTCTTTCACCATAATTTGGGGATCGTTGCTAATCGGGGCGGAACTGCATCCGGCAGCAATTAATACAAATAGGGCAATCAGGGTAAAAAATAAGGGTTTTGTTTTTAGCATTTTTAATACTCCTGCTGTTGCTGACGGTGCAATAAAGTTAAAGAGCAGGCGGCAATTTGTCAAATGAGGGCTTTGCGCTGGGTTTGAAGCTTGCTGGTCAGCTCTGCCAGATTGGCGCTGAGAAATTCGTGCGTGACAACCTGCGGCTGTATTGCCTCGATAATTTCGCGGCAGCGAGGCGTGGTAAAAGGACGATGCTGATCGATGCTCAAGGCGTTAAGCCGGCTCTGTTCCAGTTTTTTCATTGAATCCCACTGGTGAAACCCGGCGGGCAACCCGGCCCGGATTTGTTTCTGCTGATACTGGCCCGACAGGCTGAGATTGAGATGAATGGTCTCAATGCGTTCTCTGATTTCCGGTGACAGGTTGGCCACGGTTTGCAGCACAAAATCAACGGCCTGCTCTTCAGTTTCAAGCGTGGGGTTGGTATTCATCAGGTGGCCGGTATCCAGCACAAAGCACCAGTTGCTAAAATTGAGCCGGGCGGCGAGCGTTTCTACCACGCTGTTAGCGGTAAAGGTGAGGCCGGGCCACCACAAATTTTCCAACGCCAGGCGCACCGGCGGCTCACCACCTTCAAAGGTGGCCGCCACCGTGTTGAGCAGGTCAGCCGCAGCAATGACAACCCCGGCATCTGAGTAAGTGAATTTTCGGGTGAAGGCGTGCTCCGCCTCAACGTGACTGACGTGAAAGACGCCGTAGGCCGGGTTATACCGGGTCGCCGATTTTAAGGCCTGCCGCATTGTTTCGAGGCAGGCTTCGGGGGATGTTCCACCGCAAAAATACTGGAGCCACCGGGGATCCAGGTTGGGAAAGTAACGTTCGGCAGCGTTTGGTACACCGCGCCACACATCCAGCCAGGTAATCCAAAAAGGCAGGTGGACGGCCTGCACCAGCCCCGGCGGTGTCTCCGGCGGCGGATCGTAGTTGAGCAACAACTCCAGCCCATTGAGGCCGTGCTTTTGGGTGTAATCAAGCGCGGCCTGCCAATCGTTGTTGAAACGGCCGGTATCTTCAGAATAGACAGAGAAGTTGGTTAGTTCTTTCATTTGACTCCCTATTTGGCAGCGCGATACTTGTGAGTTGTAAAATTGACAAAATCGAAGCGGCTCCAGCGTGTCCGGCCTGATTGATGTCTTTGTAATTTGCGATACATTGCGTTCGGCTGGGGGCCGGTTGCTGCTGAACTGCGCGGAAAACCCCAGAGAGCCGAAATTTTAAGTTAATTCC
>CAYWSS010000921.1:0-2007 GCA_964460505.1 uncultured Caldilineaceae bacterium
CGTGCAATCCGTGGCAAATTCTTTACTTTAATCCTGCGAAATCCTGTAGAGCCAACTTGACTTAGAACTGAGCATCTATAATATCATCCATTTTAACATAATCAGAAGCATTTAGCACGTCATTTTGAAAATGTTCATGAAAATTTTACGGACAAATCCGTTGGATGAGAATAAGCATAGATTTGCAACCTGTGTTATAATATGCCGCAGAAACTTACTCCAAGAAAAGGGAAAGTTATATGCCTCCAGTATTAGAGCTTCGTGGAATAACCAAACAGTTTCCCGGTGTTTTAGCTAACGATAACGTCAATCTAACCCTGGAAAAAGGCGAAATTCACGCCCTGCTGGGCGAGAACGGCGCTGGAAAAACTACCTTGATGAACATCCTTTACGGGTTGTACAAACCCACCAAAGGAGAGATTTTTATCAATGATGCAAAGGTGGATATTTATGGCCCCACGGATGCCATCCGGCAGGGGATTGGCATGGTTCACCAGCATTTTATGCTGGTGCCCGTCTTAACCGTTACCGAGAATGTAATGCTGGGTGAAGAGGCGCTAAAAAGCGGCGTTTTTCTGGATAGAAAAGCTGTTACGGCCCGTATTCGGGAAATTTCTAAAAAATATGGTCTGCATGTTGACCCCGATGCCTACGTTAAAGATTTGCCGGTGGGTATTCAGCAGCGGGTAGAAATTATCAAGGTGCTTTATCGTCAGGCCAACATCCTGATTTTAGATGAGCCGACCGCCGTTTTGACCCCGCAGGAGGTTGAAGAACTCTTTGGCATTATTCAATCTCTGGTAGCCCAGGGCGTGTCGCTAATTTTTATTACCCACAAACTAAAAGAAGTGCTGTCAGTAGCCGACAGAATTACAGTTATCCGCCGGGGAAAAACCGTGGGGACAGCCACTCCGGCCGAATCTACGCAGCAATCGTTGGCAGAGTTAATGGTTGGCCGCGCCGTTGAGCTAACCGTAAAAAAGACAAAGGCAAATCCAACAGAGCCGGTTCTGGTGGTGGATGACATTTATGTAAAAAATGACCGTGACGCCATTGCTGTAGGCGGCGTTTCATTTGAGGTGCGGGCCGGTGAGGTGCTGGGTGTTGCAGGGGTGCAGGGCAACGGCCAAACCGAGCTGGTAGAAGCCATTACCGGTTTGCGACATATAGAAAATGGGAGTATCACCATTGACGGGAAAAATGCAACTAACGCATCGCCCCGGCAAATTACAGAAATGGGGGTGGCCCACGTGCCGGAAGACCGCCAGCGTGATGGCCTGGTCCTCAGTTTTCCCATTAAAGATAATATGATGCTGAACACCTACTACAACACTTTTGCCAGAGGCCCGGTTATCGACGAGAGTAAAGTTGATCGTGTTTCCGAGCAGTGGGTTCAGGACTTTGATGTGCGCACCCCCAGCATCAATGTGCCCGCGGCTAATCTTTCGGGAGGGAACCAGCAAAAAGTAATTGTGGCCCGCGAATTCTCCCGCCCTACCACGCTTCTGGTTGCTTCTCAACCTACCCGCGGCCTGGATGTTGGCTCAATTGAGTATATTCACGGCAGGATCATTGAAAAACGGGACGAAGGAAATGCCGTGTTGGTGGTATCTACAGAGTTGGATGAAATACGGGCGCTCAGCGACCGTATTGCTGTCATGTTTGAAGGTAAGGTTGTTGATATCCTGCCGGCTAACCAGGTTACCAAAAAACAGTTAGGGCTGCTGATGGCCGGCTCGGAAATTGAAGATGTTGGCGATGGGCCACCCCCGGAAACAGATGTTGAAGCAGCAATGTAGCACTTTCTACTTTCGATGAAACCCGGAGGTTCTGTGGCTGGTTCCCTCAAAAACCGAACAGTTTTGTTTGACCACGACGGTGGGGTGGATGACCTGCTGTCGCTCATGATGTTGTTGTCAATGTCTCATATCGATTTGGCCGGCGTAGTGGTTACGCCCGCCGATTGTTTTTTGCGACCTGCTCTGTCTGCCACATTAAAGGTGTTGC
>CAYWSS010000922.1:0-2006 GCA_964460505.1 uncultured Caldilineaceae bacterium
GCATGACACCTCATCTTTCTAAAAAGTTCCGGTTTCAAACTAATCTCAGTATAAGGGGGTTAGGAAAATACAGATTTCCTGCGTTCTGAGTGTAGTATGCCGGTAAAATCTTACAACAAGATTAAAAGACAACGATGGAGGATGAATTTAAATTATGTAATTCATCCTTCATCCTTTTGCGTTTACCCTTTGTATTACCTGTCTTACCCCAATGGGAATCAAATCTCCGGCGACGCCGGACCCTTTTACATCCATGCCGACCAGAAAACAGTTTTGCAGCGGGGTGCTTGTATCCAGCCGGTTTTGACCGGTTTGGCCAAAGATTTGACCCGATTCGGTACCGGGCCAACTGCCGGTAAAAAACATTGGCGTGGCCCACTCTACCACCTTGTCAAAATTGGGAAAGAGGTCGCGCATGTCGGCCAGGGCCAGGGCCAGTTCGGCGGTGCGGTCATTGGTATGCAGGGGGAAAAAGGCGTCGGCCAGGTGCAGTCCCTTTTTCGAGAGGCCGGGGTCCAGCAGCGTGGGCGAAAAGATGCCCGTCACCCGCCGGCAATTGGGAGTCATGGTAATGGGCGCTTCGGTAAAGAGTGGTGCACGGGTGGCGCAGAAGAGGGCGGCGCACTCAACCCCTTTCAACCCGGCCAGCCGTTCCACGTAATTGGCGGGCAGGTTTTGCGCCCCGGCCAGCTTTACAAATTGCGCCGCCCCCCCGTTGTGAATAACCAGCCGGCTGCCCACCGGGCGGCCACCGGCCAGGGTGATGCCCACCGCCCGGCCCTCTTCCCCCCGGATCGATTCCACCGCCGTGCGCACAAACAAGGCCCCGCCTGCTTGCCGCAGCATACCGGTGAGCGCTTTGATGATGGCCCGCACGCCGCCAACCGGTATGGCAAAATTGCGTCCGGCAGCGCGTCCATCCAGCATAATTTGAATGTACTCGGCGGCCGGCATCTGCGCGCTGCTCACGCCGGAGATGGTGGCCGCGGTTGCATCGACCAGAGCCAGCAGGTCGGGATCGCTGCAAAATTGAGCCATGTAACCGGCCGCAGATTTAGACTCAAGACGTTTCTTTTCGGCAGGCGGCCCTTGCATGGCCCGCCTGCCGTTGAGAATGGCTTTCAGCCAGGCGCGCTGCTGCTGCGGGGTAAGCATACCGGTCAGGGCGGCAAACATCCGGCCGTTGGGAAAACGGATGCTGTACTGTTCGCGCAGCCCGGCATCGTGCAACGAAACGTAGTCAAGCTCAATGCCCAGCTCAATCAGAAAACGCCCAATGTGGCTGTTGGGGCCAAGGTTGGTCCACGCGCCGGTAGTTACGGCAGTCTCCCGATAATTCAATTCAGTGTAGCGCCCGCCGGGAAAGCTCAACTTTTCAAATACGGCCACGCTGTACCCGGCCTGAGCCAGGGCGGCCCCGGCCATCAAGCCGCCGATGCCGCTGCCAACAATAACAATATCGTAAAATGGTTTAACGCGAGGCGCGTATGGCCGCAGCGGAAATTCCGGCTCCGGCACAAAGCAGCCGCTGGGGCAGGCGGGCACACACAGGTTGCAGTTGGTGCAGTTGGCAGAAATAACCTCGGCCCAGCCGTTACTTTTTAGAGCATTACAGGGGCACACCAGCAAGCAGTAACCGCAGCCGGTGCAACGTTCTTTAAGCAAGCGCATAAACCCAACGATGAATGAATAGTGATGAAGGATGAATTTAAGAATTAATTCATCCTTTGTTTCTCCTTTTGACGGTTTTGACGGATGTTACGAAAATGGCGATCAATTCGCTGATTTCTGCGCGCAGCTCTTTTAGCTTGGGGCGGGGGATAATCTGGCTGTCGCCAAGCAGTTCGAGCCGGCAGTTGGTTTCATCCGGTTCCTGCAAGGCCACCTTAATTTTGCCGGCTCTCTGGTAGTTTGCAGGATCGCTCTATAAAAAGCGTATTATCTGCCACTGATTTTACTGATTTTTTATTTTTTCGTGTTAATTCGTGCAATCCGTGGCAAATTCT
>CAYWSS010000923.1:0-1995 GCA_964460505.1 uncultured Caldilineaceae bacterium
GCAAACCGGACCGCGCCGCCACAGCGCGCCGATTTTGCCGGGCTGGAACGCTGCGAACTCACGCCGCCGGAAACGCCGGCACCGGCAGCGGTTGAATTGCCCATCGTGCAAACACTACCGCCGCCGGCAGAACGCGGGCGTCCAAAAGTTGAACTTGACCCGGCGATTCTGGCTCACTACTTCTACTATGGGCCAGATGGCATAACCTACAGCCAAGCCGATTCACTATTCAACCTTAAGCGAACCGGGCATATTTTACACCGGGAAGCCATCCGGCAGTTTGGGCGTGTGCTGTTAAAATTGCGCGCCGCCGGTTTGGATAAACCGTTTTATGTGAAGGGATAACCGAATGAAAATCACGATTCTTTTGCTGGTAACAATGGTGCTGTTTGCGGGCGTGCTGGTGTGGATGGCAACGTCCGGCAGCGTGGCCGCCGCGTATACGCTGGGGCTGCTGACTGCGTTAATTCTGTACACGGTGTACAGCGTGTTTGAACTGGCACGCAACCGCGCGCAGGCTCACAAAGAGCAGGCCGGTTTTATGGCAAATGCAAAAGAGAATTTAGCCATAATGCAAGCAATGCAGGGGTTACAAAACAAACAGAACCAAGCGTTAATGAACCAACTAAGCACCACCGCCCGGTTGCCGCAAACACCACACGCGCCGGCGCTGTTATTGGACGAATCTATCTTTGATGAAATTGAGGGGTAAAACGATGCAGAACCAAACAGAAAACAAAAGCATTTTAGCCGGCGGGGTAAGACAACGGGCCGTGTTGTATGCCCGCGTCAGTGGCGATGATAGAAAATATGCAACATCCGGTATCGAAGGCCAGTTGAACGATTGCCGGAAACACGCCCAGGATAATGGCTATAACATTGTAGCCGAATATTTTGAGGAGCCAGACATACAAACATCGGGTTATGTGTGGTTGCCAGAATTGGAAAAGATATTAAAACTGGCCGCCCAAAACGCCTTTGATGTGCTGGTTGTGCGGGAATTAGACCGGTTAGCCCGCAACCGATTCAAACAGATGAGTGTAGAAAACAGGTTGTCTGACTTGGGAATTGAGGTTGAATATGTCATCGGCCAGTATGACAACACGCCAGAGGGGAGAATGCTAAAGGGGTTAATGGGGGAGTTTGCGGAATACGAACGGGGGAAAATTATGGAGCGCACCCGGCGCGGGCGGCGCAAGGCGCTTGAGGCCGGTAAGGTCTTTGGGAGTCAGGCCACCTATGGCTATGACATTGACGCCCGTTCGTTTGTGGTAAACGAGGCCGAAGCGGGCGTTGTAAGATTGATTTTTGAATTGTATGTCATAAAACAGCTTGCTATTCCGACTATTGCTGATTATCTCGATAACCGCAACATTCCCAAACCGGCCAAGCGAGCCTGTCACAAAGCAACCACAGACAAAGAAAAGCAACGGGGCTGGTCTTGGGGGACGATCCACAACCTTATTGAGAACGAGACATACATTGGCAATCTCTACTATGGTAAAACCACGTCAACCAAAGACCGAAACGGTAAACGCAAGCGGATAAAATTGCCCAAAAATCAATGGGTTAAAATTGATGTACCGGCCATTATCAGCGATGAACTTTTTGAGGCCGCCCAGAAACGACGGGATAGCCACAAAAAACGAGGCCAAAGCAACGCTAAACATAATTACCTATTTAGCGGAAGGTCTACCTGCGGTCATTGCGGGAATGGTTTCAGCGGGCTTACCAAAACGCAGGGGGGGAACCAGTGGAGCTATTACAAATGCAACGCCGCCCATTTACCTAAACGTTACGGTTTCAAGTGTGAAAATAGTTTGATGTATCCTGTTGAAGCGGTAGAGGCCGCCGGGTGGGAATGGATAAAATCTATCCTGCTAGACCCGGCCAACCTGGAAAAAGAGCTTGAGGCGTACAGACAAACCCAACAAACAGAACATCAACCCACACTATCAATGATTGAGGCCAACAAGAAAAAACTGGCGCAACTAG
>CAYWSS010000924.1:0-1994 GCA_964460505.1 uncultured Caldilineaceae bacterium
AAATATTTTTGATTTGGTGGCCGTGGCTAATAGTTTACCAAGGGTCAGGAATCAGGAATTGGGAATTAGGGACAGCATTTATCCCTAATTCCCGGCTCCCAACCCCTAAATTCTACCGAAGCGTACAGGTTCAGTAAACCCGGTGCTGTGGCCGGTCTCCGACCGAGCCACCTAAGCGGGCACGGTCAAGAGACCGGCCCGAGCGCGATTTTGACGGGTTCACTGAATTTGTACACCGAAGCAATTAATGAGCCAATCCAAAACAGTGACTTCTGCAAAAGAATACGGCATAAGCGGCAACAACCTGCGGGTTGTAACCGGGCGAGTTTGGCGCGCGGTGGGCATTGGTCACAAGCGCAAGATGGGGTTTATCCTGTTGGGGCTGGCGCTGACTGTATTTTTGCTGATTGCCTTGTTTCCGGCTCTGTCGGGCAGCGATCTCCCCCCCGCATTTCGGCTGGTTTTATGGCTGGTTTTTGGGATAGCGTCTGTGTGGGGCGGCTATCTGCTGGGCGATATTTTGCATCCGGAGCAATTGCTCTTGCAGGAAATTACGAAAGCGTGCAGCCGGGCGGCTCGCAATATTTCCGATGCCGACGCCCTACTCAACCGGGTAACCACTATTCTGCACACCGCCCTGCGCCCGGAAAGTCTCACCCTCTGGCGCTACGATGAGAACGACAGCGTCCTCAATCTGGTCCGGGCAGCCGGCACCGCCCCTGCCGGTGATCTGGCAGAATTACCGTTTGATATGGTTGCGGAGCAATTACACGGTACCTGGTTTGTGTTAAATCTGCCGGAAAGCGCCTTGAAACGAGGGCTGCAAGCTGCCGGAGTGCAGGTGGTTACATCGCTCAGTTTGGGCCACGAGTTGGTTGGGGTTATCGGGTTGGGGCAATTGCACAGGGGCCTTCATTTCAATCGTGAAATGTTACACTGGCTCGATTTGATTGCCGGGCAGTTGGCCCTTGTTATTAAAAATACGCTGCTGGCCAGCGATCTGAACCACACCGCGCAACAACTGCATCTGGCCTATCGACGCGCCATTGACGCTCAGGATAACGAGCGTCGCAATCTGGCTACCGAACTTCACGACGACATTTTGGGCAGATTGACGACCATGGCCCTCACCCTGCGCAAAAGTCAAAATAATCTGTCGGCCAAGCCGGCAGAAGTCAACCACTGGCTGCAAAATCTGGAAGGGGAAACGCAAGCCATCAACCGCCGCTTAAGAGAGATAACGCAGGGCTTGCATCCGTCGGTGCTGACCGATTTGGGTTTAATTTCGGCTATGCGGGCCTACATGGATTCACTGGCCAAACAGCCGCTGCCCAACTCGGCCTTAGAAACAGTTTCGTTGACGGCGCAAGGATTTGGCCAGAACCGGATTTTGGCCGGCAAACTGGAGCGGGATTTGTACTATATCATCCGCCAGGCGCTGGACAATGCTATCAAACACGCCCGCGCGGAGCATATTTTTATCCATTTACGGTGGGGCGAAGATACAGTCAGCGTCACGGTGAGAGATACCGGTAACGGAATGAAACAGCCACCGGAACTGCTAATGGGGCACAATGGCCATTTGGGATTACTCTCAATGCACGAACGGGCGCTGGCATGGCGCGGCAAAATTGCGTTCCACACCGCCACCAATCAGGGCACCACTGTGCGCGCTCGTTTGCCCATCGGCCAACCCAGCAGTACACCGGCGCATTTACAGGCTTTTACCCAGTATTTGAATTGACTGAGCAGGGAGCAGGGAGCGGGGAGCAACAAATGTTAAGGCTTTTCCTGCTGGTTTGTCAATCTGCCTACCAAATTCTGACTACTGACTACTCAATGTCGTTAAGTTAAGCCTTATGTCAACATAAAAATTGATAGAAAGCCGGCAATTTCCGGTTTGACAATTATTGCCGGCATTTCAGAGCAGAATTTTCGAAATGATAGAATTTTGATTTGCCGCAGGTTCTGTAAATTCTGCTCTGACACCGACA
>CAYWSS010000925.1:0-1993 GCA_964460505.1 uncultured Caldilineaceae bacterium
AAATAATCTAATACGGCACTTGTTCAGCCGCTTTGCGCTGGGCCAACTGGCCGATGTCAGCACCCTGGTTATTGCCCTGGCCGGCATCCAGGTGGCGGTTATTGGCATGCTGGCCGAATTAATAAATGGCCGGTTGCCAAACTACTTTCGGGAGGAAGAATAAATTGACAGCTCCACATCGAGATTTTTATGCTCAAAAAGCGATTTCGCAGATCCCCCGCTTGCTGGGTAATCTGGATCGCAACCCGTTTTCTCCCACCTACGGCTGTTTTCACCGGGATTACTGGCTCGACAAAACTTCCGACTTTCCCGATGCCGTGCGCCAGTTTGCCGTGCACGCCCTGGCCCTGGTTTACAAGTACAACTTCCCCGGCAGCATTTACCGGGGCCGGCCAAAAATCAGGGACTGGGCCATTGCCGGCCTCGATTTTTGGGCGCGAATGCAGCACGCGGACGGATCGTTTGATGAATTTTATCCCTTTGAGCGGGGATGGGTGGGCCCCACGGCCTTTACCGCCTTCACCAGTATCGAAGCCTACAACCTGCTGAGCGACGAACTGCCGGACGATGTAGCCGAACGGGTACGCCAGGCTATTCGGCGGGCAGCCTATTTTATTGCCGCAGGAGAATCGGAGGAGGATCACCTGGCCAATCACCATGCTATGGCCTGTCTGGCCGTGTGGAAGGCCTACCTGCTGCTGGGCGACCCGGAACTGGAGGCCGGCTTCCGGCGCTTGTGGCAGGGGTTTCTGACTTACCACAACTTTGACGAAGGCTGGTCCCGCGAGTACGACGGGGTGGACCCCGGCTATCTTTCGGCCACCGTCTCATTTTTGGGCAAGATTTACCAGACCCACCCCGCCCCCGGAATTTTGCGGGTGCTGGCGCAATCGGTTGAATTTGCCGCCTGGTTTGTCTACCCCAACGGCTTTTATGCCGGCAGCATGGGCAGCCGGAACACCCTGCATTTTTATCCCCACGGCTTTGAAATTTTATCCAGCCAGATTCCGCTGGCCGCGGCCGTGGCCGACAAGATGCTGGCCGCTCTGGGTGAGGATAAACTGGTGTCGCCGGAAATCATCTCAGACCGCTACGTGGTCTACCGCATCCCCGAATTTCTACAGGCCTATCTGGATTATCAGGACCGCCCCGCCCGCCTTCCCCCCCTGCCCTGCCAGCGGGAACCGTTCCAACGCTATTTCCCGCAGTCGCGCATATTTGTGGCCAACACCCCGGAGCATTATGTAATTGCCAATCTGGCCAAAGGGGGCGTGGTTAAGATTTTTAATCGCCACAGTGAGCAACTGATTTTGAATGATGGCGGCGTTATCGGGCAACTGGACGACGGCCGAACCGTCACCTCGCAGTGGGTTGACCCCGCCTACACCTGCACCGCCGGTGACACGGGCTGGACCGTCAGCGGGCAGATGAATCTGGTGCCGTCAAACAAGCTGTTCACCCCTCTAAAAAATATCCTGTTCCGCAGCGCCCTGGTTGCGTTGGGCTGGAACACCGGCTTTGCCCATTATCTGAAAGGCTCCATTCGAAAAACGTTGATTTTGGGCCGGCGGGCGGCCCCTATTCGGTTTCAACGCGCCTTCCGTTTTGAAAACGGCAAAATAATTCTGACGGATGAACTGCATCTGGGGGGAGATGTTCAACTGGCAGATTTATCCGTGGGCGATGAATTTTTTGTGCGCTACGTGCCCCAGAGTCGCTATTTTCAAAGCCAGGAGCTGGATGTGTCTGCGATGAAATATTCAGGGGATTTGGCCGGCCTGTTAAACCGAAACCGGCGCATGCGAATTTCTCAAACGCTGGATACGGCCTCTGCGGCGGTAGATGTTGCGGTAATGGTTCCCCGCGCCGCCCAAACATACGCGGAGCAGCAAGCCATCTACTGGGAAAGCCGGCGCAAACGCCGCCACCCGTCCGATCCGATAGTGGCCGCCTTTGCCCAACCCAAACTGGATTTTGTGCTGAAACATATCGA
>CAYWSS010000926.1:0-1990 GCA_964460505.1 uncultured Caldilineaceae bacterium
TTTTTATCCTGTCATTCAAAAAATCCTGCTCTACACGATGGGGACAAAAACGCATTTCAATTAAATCGATATAATGTCTATTCAGTGAACCCAATTTGCCTGTCTCAGAAAAAATCCACAAATTCCTGCGATCCGCGGCTCTTCCCCGGCAACCATAAAAGTGTCCGGTAGTGAAAGCTTTTATACGAAATACGTAGTACGCAATGTGGCCGGGACAATTAAAATCCTGGAACAATCTAAAGGTTAACCGTGAACAAATTTTTCTCTAATTTGCCCTTTTGGGGCCAGGGTTTAATCGGGGTGCTGTTTATTAGCATTTCCATCGGGGTGCTGCTTTATATCTCTGGGCCAGACACGCCACCGGCCCCGGCCACCAATCCTGCCCCGCCCGAAATTACGGTAACTGCCGTTGCTACGGTATCGCCGGAAGCAACCGCCGCCATCAAGTTGCCACCGCCCACAGTCACAGCCACCGTTACGCCATCGCCGCCGGTCACTGAGCCGGCCCCGGCCAGCGCCGCTTCGACACCGTTAAAGCCCACCGTTGCCATCAGTCACAGCCAGATTTTGCCGGTGCCGGTGTATACCTACACCATTGTAAACACGTATCCTCACGACCGGGATGCGTTTACCCAGGGGCTTGTGTTTATTGACGGCATTTTTTATGAAGGAACCGGCCTGTACGGGCGCTCAAGCCTGCGCGCGGTAACGCTTGATGATGGTGAAGTCACCCGGATTCTTTACCTTTCTCCAACACTTTTTGGCGAAGGCATCACTGTTTTTGGTGATAAAATCATTCAACTCACCTGGAAATCCGGGCAGGGATTTGTGTATAATAAAGATAACTTTGAATTGCTGCGGGAGTTCACTTATCCCACCGAGGGCTGGGGCATTACCCACGATGGCGAGCGCCTGATTATGAGCGACGGCAGCAACACCCTCTATTTTTGGAACCCCGAAACGCTGGAAGAAATCGGCCGGGTAGAGGTGTTTGATGAGACCGGCCCCGTAACCCGGTTGAATGAACTGGAGTACATTAATGGCGAAGTTTTTGCCAACGTGTGGCAAACCCATCGCATTGCCCGGATTGATCCCGATACCGGGCAGGTTGTGGGCTGGATTATCCTGCCGGGGCTGCTGCCGGCAGAAGATCGCAGCGAACCGGTGGACGTGCTCAACGGCATTGCCTATGATGCAGAAAACAACAGATTGTTTGTAACCGGAAAGTTGTGGCCAAAGATTTTTGAGATAAAGTTGGTCTTGCAGGAGTAATAACTGTTCTGCGAATCAATCCTTGCAAGGGTTTGAGGACGAATCCCTGGCAAAAAGCAGCGATAATTCCCTGAATCGGCTCTGTCTTGAAGGTTATATGTAACCTTCGCAGGGATAGCTGAATAGTAACCGTTCACACCCCCTGCCGGATATGGCGCTAAGTATGTCATTCCCGCACGTTTTTAGCGGGAATCCACAGGCTATGCGGATGGATTCCCGCTTACTACATGCGGGAATGGCATAGGGGGCTGAACGGTTACGCTGAATAAGTACCAGGAATAGATTGAGATGCGGGCATTGGAAGAAAGCCGGCTTAACCGGGTATACTCCACAAGGCAACAGTCACGATCATAAAAAATCCAGCGACCAACATCAAGTCCGGCCAACTATGCCGGTGATGTAATAACCGTAGTAAGAAAACTGACCGATTATGGGGGTGCAAAGGCTTGCTTTTGGTGCAAGTTCAATGAACTCGTCAGAATCACGCTCGAGCCGGCCTTCTGACCGCGCCCGCTTAGATGGCTCGGCCGGAGACCGGCCACAGCGCCAGGTTTACTGAACCTGTACATTTTTAGTAATTAATCAATTACCGGTACAACTGCATTAAACCGTGGTAAACGCCTGGGGCTAAAGTCGCCCGGCTAAATCTAGGTGGAAGCCGGCACAAAATCGGCTAAAAAAGGCTATTGAGCCGGCTTTCACCTACATTAGCCGGGCG
>CAYWSS010000927.1:0-1988 GCA_964460505.1 uncultured Caldilineaceae bacterium
CGGCAACATATTGCGTATTGCGTACTCCGTAAAGAGCAAAATTATACGCAATACGAGGAAATGGGTAAGTTAATTAATTCTCATTCCTAATTAAGTGGCTACAGCTTACCACAGCGGGCCGGCCGGTGTCTTTAAGTGCAGTTCAAGGCAAGCTTAAGGCAACCTTAAGTCAATGAACAATGAATAATTATCAATTGACAATTTTTAATTGCTAATTGATAATTAGCTCTTGATGTGTTGGAGAGAGTTCAACTTTGATTGCGGAGAAATTTTTATCTGGCTACTGACTACTGAATTTTAAGGAGAAACAATGGCTGACAACAAAAGTTATCATATGACCCCTGACGAGTTTCGGCGTTACGGACGGGCGGTGGTGGATTGGATTGCCGACTACTGGGAGCAAGTCGACTCGCTGCCGGTGCTGTCGCGGGTGGAGCCGGGGCAGGTGAAAAATTCGCTGCCCGCGCATCCGCCGGCGCAGGGCGAGGATTTTGAGGCGGTGCTGAAGGATGTTGATGAATTGGTGCTGCCGGGCATTACCCACTGGCAATCGCCCAATTTTTACGCCTACTTCCCGGCCAATATTTCCGGCCCGGCCGTATTGGGCGATTTGCTGTCGTCCGGGTTGGGGGTGCAGGGCATGCTCTGGTCAACCAGCCCGGCCTGCACCGAGGTAGAAACCCGGGTGATGGATTGGGTGGCGGAAATGCTGGATTTGCCGCCCCAATTTAAATCTGAGGGAGCGGGCGGTGGTGTAATTCAGGATTCGGCCTCCAGCGCCACGCTGTGTGCTTTGTTGGCCGGCCGGGAGCGGGCTACCGGCTACGCCGGAAATCAGAAGGGGCTGAAAGGAAAACTGGTAGCCTACGCCTCAACCCAAACCCACTCTTCCCTGGAAAAAGGAGTGATGATTGCCGGTATCGGGCTGGATAATCTGCGCCAGATTCCGGTGGATGATAAATTTGCCATGCGCCCGGATGCACTGGTTGCCCAGATTGAGGCCGACCGTGCCGCCGGGTTAATTCCCTTTTTTGTGTGCGGCACGGTTGGCACCACCTCTTCGGCAGCCATGGATCCCTTGCCGCAGCTTGGCCGGATTTGCCGGGAGCAAAATCTCTGGTTTCACATTGATGCGGCCATGTACGGCACGGCGGCTATTTGCCCGGAATTTCGCCATATTCAAAACGGTGTGGAACTGGCCGATAGCTACACCTTTAATCCTCACAAATGGATGTTCACCAATTTCGATTGCAACTGTTTTTTTGTGGCCAACCGGCAAGCGCTCATCAATACCCTGAGCATTATGCCTGAATACCTGCGTAACCAGGCCACCGAGTCTGGCGCAGTGTTCGATTACCGCGACTGGCAAATTCCGCTGGGGCGGCGCTTCCGGGCGCTAAAGCTGTGGTTTGTTATTCGCCATTACGGCCTGGAGGGGTTGCAGCATCACATTCGGCGGCACGTGGCGCTGGCCCGGCAGTTTGAGGCGTGGGTAACGGCCGGCAACCAGTTTGAGCTGGTGGTGGAACGGCAACTGAACCTGGTTTGTTTCCGGCACCTTGGCGGTGATGAAGCCAACCGGCGCATTATGGACCGGCTTAATCAAAGCGGCGACCTTTTTCTGACCCACACAAAATTAAATGGCTGGCTTACCCTGCGGTTCTGCGTGGGGCAAGCCCACACAGAACTGCCCCATATTGAACGGGCCTGGCAGCGTATTCAAGAGGTGGCGGGTTAGCAATACCCAGATTCAGTAGATCTAAATTGTATCTTCGGCAAACTAACAGTTTAACCTACAATGACTTCCCTGAAAAAAGGACAAAGAACCAAAAAACCAAACTGCAAAGACGCACGCTTGCGCCGGACCCCCGGCGGGTCAGCGCAGGTGAAGGACGTAGAGAAAATACAAGTTAGGCAGTTCCGGAATTTCCCAGTACCTGTTGGTCTGGACAGGTGAAATGATCCCAAAGATTAAGACCGCCGTGATG
>CAYWSS010000928.1:0-1985 GCA_964460505.1 uncultured Caldilineaceae bacterium
ACGCCATATGTTGCCGGCCCCAATTGGGTAAGTTATTTACGCACCATTCCTAAGGGATTTTGAGAGCACAAGGAGAAGTTAAATCCACCCCCCTCAGGAGGGGGTGAGTAGTTAACCGCAGAAAACGCAAAGCAGGCACAAAGTTCTCAAAGTTGTTCTTTGTGCTCCCTGTGCGTTCTCTGCATATCTCTGTGGTTAAAATTTTTGTTGCGGCTTTGCTGCGTTACGCGATAAATTCCTTGATAACGCCCCCCTTGAACCTGCGTTATTTTCGCAACGGAATCCAGTCCGGGAATGGGCGCGGTTCGGGGGTGCGGCCATAAAACGCATCATCCAGCCACAACGCTGCCTGCCGGGCTGCCCCTGACCGTTCAATAGACCAGCGCACCAGGTTGTGAGCCGCGTTGTTGGGATGAGAATAAGGGCAAACGGCCATGCAGCGGGCGCAATCCGTGCCAATTGCATTCCAGTAGCGGAAGCAGGAGTCAGAATTGATTTGCCAGCGCAGAACGCCGTCAATCTCCTGCCGGTTGCCCATAGAGATGGAGCGGCTGGGGCAGTTTTCGGCGCACTTTTTGCAGATGCGGCAAAAATCAAGCACCGAGGTATTATCGCTGCGCAGGTCGGGAATCAGCGGGAGATCGGTTGTGACCACGCCCAGCCGCACCCGTGGCCCCAGCTCAGGGGTCATCAACAGCCCCATGCGGCCCAACTCGCCCAACCCGGCATCTCGCGCCACCAGCGGAGCAATGACCCGGTAGTTCCCGTCAATGTGCGCCCGGGCCGGATAGCCCAGCGAACGAATCAGGTATCCCAGTTGCACCGCCACTTTGGCCGACTCCACATACTGCCGGGCCGATTCCATCACCACGGGCGCATCCGGGGCGGGGCCAATCTGCTCGTAATCCATTTCAACGGTAAAGGCAATGGCGTACCGGTGATTAAGGGTAATGGGCGCACCGTATTCCCCGGCCCCCCGGCCAATGTGAGAATAAACGTGATAGGGCTGCAATTCCGTAATGCCCACGGTGTACGCGCCGTAAAATTGGGTGAGCTTTTTAATAAATGGGGTTAGTTCTTCGGCGCTCATCGGAGTGGGCGCCTCGGCCACCGGACCATCTACGGTATCGCGCATATCTTCTGTAAGCGAAAAGCCGGCGAGGCTCGAGGCAAACGCCAGCAGATTACTCTTGCCGGCGTTTGGCGAGAGCAGTCCCGGCAGTTTGCGTGTTTTATCGTCGCCGGCCTGATTTTCCGGACGCATGGTGTAATACGCTTTGTAATTGGCTGTGCCGGGGGTCAAATGCGCTCGGGCAAACATGATGTCCCGCTCGTCAACACGCACTCCGGGCATGTCGCCCCCGCGCTCAACGTTGCCAAGTGGGAACAGAAACAACACAATTGCCGCGAGGCCGCCGGCCACAAGTAAACCCGATATTGTCACCTTAATCGCAGGTGGCATTATCCACGTTGCCAGAAGAAAAATCAGAGCCAGGGCAGCCATCCCCCAGGCTATTCGCGCGGCCCGAGGCTCCCGCTCCCGGATTGATACCACGGCAAATCCGCAAAATCCAGAAAACAATATCAGGCTGATTATCGTTAAACCAATTGTAGCAATGCTATCCATACGTTTCTCCATTGAAAACAGGATTCAGATCACAGGCCCTCGGCCAACTACAGCCGGGACTTCGCGACTGCGCCGGGGTTGGGAATTAAGCGAAGTACCCCAGCGTAGTCGGTCTGTAACTGTGGGCAGGGGTCACGGAAATGCAGCTGCCTGTTTCCTATCCCTCGTTTGTAGATGGTTTCGGGTATTATATAGCAACACCTCGAATGCTAAAAAAATCACAAACACTGTAATGTTTTCTACTAAAAAGACCCGACAGGTTTTAAAAACCTGTCGGGTCTGGTCAAAATTGAAGACGGATTACGGCATCGTTTCATTCGGCCAAAATGAAGCAAAAGACAGGTTTACAATTTTCGCC
>CAYWSS010000929.1:0-1969 GCA_964460505.1 uncultured Caldilineaceae bacterium
CCTGCGAAATCCTGTAGAGCCAATATCCAAAGTTATTTCTGTACAATTCCCAAGTGACTAACAAACCGGAAGCGTAACATATTCAGGAGACACAATGAGCGTCACGGCAAAACCAACCGGAAAAAGCCAGGCAGAGCTAATCTACGAGCTTAAACAGCATCAGAAATTAATCTTTAAGCTCAAGGTTTATTTATCCTGGGCTGTCTTGTTTGCCCTTTTACTTTTTATGTTTAGCGGTATCAGCTTTACCATCGTCGGGCTAGAGATTAAGACCATTCAACTTGATTTTGCCTTTATCCGGGAATGGGCTCCCTTCATTGCCGGTGGCATCTGGCAAACGCTGCTTATCTGCGCCCTGTCAATTGTTCTGGCTTGTGTGCTGGCCTTATTGGGGGCATTGGGGCGCCTGTCAACCTTTCCCCCGGCCTATGCCCTGGCCACATTTTACATATCGCTTATCCGGGGAACGCCTCTGCTGCTGCAAATTTTCTTTTTCTTTCTGGCCCTGCCCCAAATGGGAATTAAATTATCAGGGTTAACCGCCGGGGTGCTGGCTCTGGGTATCAACTATGGGGCCTATATGACCGAAATCTTTCGCGCCGGTATTCAAGCTATTGGCATTGGTCAGCGGGAAGCAGCCCTGGCGATTGGGATGACTCAAGGCCAAATTATGCGCCGGGTTATCTTGCCCCAGGCTCTGCGGCTGGTGGTGCCTCCTATCGGCAATCAATTTATCGCTATGCTCAAAGACTCGGCCCTTATCGCCACAACGGGGTTTGTTCACGAAATTCTGTGGCGGGCCCAAAAAGTGGGTCGAGCCAACTTCAAGAGTATGGAAGCTCTGATGGTGGCTGCCGCCCTCTATTGGATTTTAACCATTATCTTTTCAGCCTTCCAGTCCCGCCTGGAAACCCATTTAGCCCGAGGTGAACGCCGATGAGCCATATTGTAAAAGTGTCCCATCTTGATAAATATTTTGACCGGCTGCACGTCCTCAAAGACCTCTCTTTTGAAGTGGCTCAAGCCGAAGTCATCTGCATTATTGGGGCCAGTGGCTCCGGTAAAAGTACGCTGCTGCGCTGTATCAACTTTTTAGAGCAGCCTGACCTGGGCACGATTGAGGTAGACGGTATTACGGTTCAGGCTCAGGGGTCAGGCCGGGAGTACCAGCGCCAAATTCACAATCTGCGCCTGAAAACGGGCATGGTTTTTCAATCCTTCAACCTCTTTCCCCATATGACGGCCCTTGAAAATGTAATTGAAGGCCCGGTTACCGTTAAGGGCATTTCCAAGCGAGAAGCCGTTGAGTTAGGGATGCGCAACCTGGAAAAGGTGGGGCTGGTTGAAAAAGCGGACCAGTATCCCTCTCGCCTGTCGGGCGGGCAGCAGCAGCGGGTGGCTATTGCCCGCGCCCTGGCTATGGACCCCCAGGTGATGTTGTTTGATGAACCCACCTCAGCCCTTGACCCGGAGTTGGTGGGTGATGTGCTAGGCGTTATGCGTAATCTGGTTGATGAGGGGATGACCATGCTGGTGGTGACCCACGAACTGGGCTTTGCCCGCGAAATGGCCGATCGTATTTTTTATGTTGACGAGGGTCGTTTTGCCGAAATCGGCCCGCCCGCACAGATTTTTGATAACCCACAACATGACCGAACCAAAATTTTTTTAAGGGCTTTTACCCGGTTAGATTATAACTAAATTCGGCAACATATTACAGTATTATCCCACAAGAATTGCGTTACCTGCGAGAATCTTTGGGTATGACTCACGGATACAGGGGAGCACGGATTTTAATTATTTTTATTTATCCGTGTTTTATTTTTCATCCGTGAGTCAAAAATTGGGTTGCGGTTTAACCGCGCTATAGTATTACCCCATAACATTTGCGTTGCGCTTGCGGCGAGAATCATTGTAACCGTTCACCCCCCTACCAGAATTATGTCATTCCCGCATGTTTTTAGCGGGA
>CAYWSS010000930.1:0-1953 GCA_964460505.1 uncultured Caldilineaceae bacterium
CCTCTAGCTCCCCCCTCATGAGGGGGGAGGATTTAACTTCCCCCCCGAATCGGGGGGGATTGAGGGGGGGGTAAAAACGGCAAAAAGGCGCTACTATAGCGGTTTCTGGGGGGTATACCTGAGTAATTACCCTTGGCGCAGTATTCAGCAATTTCCGGTTTAACAATTAGAGTGTGAATATTTCAGAGCAGAATTTTCAGAATGATAGAATTTTGATTCGTCGTAGGTTCTGTCAATTCTGCTCTTATGCCAACAAAAATCAGTCCGCCCGAGTGATTATCGGCGGCATAATTTCCAAACCGGGAATTGCTGAATACTGCGCAAGGATTTGACGGTTAATCAGCAAAAAAATTCAAAGATTAATACGCCCCCAATTCCCGCAGCCGGTCATCACTGATGCCAAAGTGGTGGGCCAATTCGTGCTTCACGGTGCGCTGCACCTGACGAATCACTTGCTCCGGGGTGCGGCAAATGCGCTCGATGGGGCCTTGAAAAATTGTTACTTTGTCGGGCAGAACCATGCCGTAGTGACTGCCGCGTTTGGTGCGCGGCACCCCCTGGTACAGCCCCAGCAGTAGCTGATTCGATTTCATACCCACCGAACGCAGTTCAGTTGGTGTGGGCCAGTAAGCTACCGCCACCTCAATGTTTTTCAGTTCGTTGTGAATTTCTGCCGGCAGCTCATCCAGAGCCTGCACAACCAACTGTTCAAATTCTTCCGGAGTGAATTTTGACATAAATCCGCCTAACGCAATTTGGTGTGTTTGATGACCTGATTCAAAATCTCGTCCGGCGTAATGCCCTCGGCCTGTCCTTCAAAATTAAGAATGAGCCGGTGACGCAATGCCGGCAACGCCACCGCCTGTAAATCGGCGTAATCCACGTTGTGCCGGCCATCGATGAGCGCCGTGATTTTGGCGGCCACAATCATGGCTTGCATGCCGCGCGGACTGGCCCCATAACGCACGTAGCGGCGCGCAACATCGGGGGAACCGGAATGTTGGGGATGCGTGGCTTCCAGCAAATTGACGGCGTAATCAACCAGATGTTGGGCAATGGGCACTTGTCGGGCCAAATGTTGCATCGCCACAATTTTGGCGCCGCTGGTCACCGTTTCCGGGATGGGTTCTTCGCCGCCGGTGGTGCGCTGCGCAATTTCCACCAGCTCATCGTGAGTGGGGAATTCTACCTGAATCTGGAAGAAGAAGCGGTCAAGTTGCGCTTCCGGCAGCGGATAGGTTCCTTCCATTTCCAGCGGATTTTGAGTAGCCAGCACAAAAAACGGGCGCTCGAGTTCGTAGGTGGAGCGGGCCACCGTAACCCGCCGCTCCTGCATGGCTTCCAGCAGCGCCGACTGCGTTTTTGGTGTGGCCCGATTGATTTCGTCGGCCAGCACAATATTGGAGAATACCGGCCCCGGCTCAAAGCGAAAGTACCGTTGGCTGGTTTCGTCGGCGGCAATAACGGTGGTGCCCACAATATCGGCGGGCATTAAATCCGGGGTAAATTGAATGCGGCTGAAGCTGCAATGGATAACGTCGGCCAGGGTGTTAATCAGCAGCGTTTTGCCCAACCCCGGCGCGCCCTCCAGCAAAGCATTGCCGCCGCCCAGCAACGTCAGCAGCAGTTGCCGAACCAACTCCTGCTGCCCCACAATTACTTTGCCAACTTCGTATTCAATATCATCCACCGCTTGCCGAAACTCCTCCACCCCGATAACCGGGCCGGTGGGCCGGGTTGGCGCACTGCGTTCAAATTCTGTGTATGTTGTCATTTATTCTTCCTGCGAAAAAAGATGATGCGTGTTGTGTACTGCGTATTGCGTATTTTCACTACCGGACATTTTTTCAGGAACGCTTTTTTATGTCGCTTGTCGCGGTTTTTGCCAGGCTTAAGTAAAGATATTCGTATCTTCTCAATATTCCGGGAGAAACGCGACCTGAGCTTGCCGAA
>CAYWSS010000931.1:0-1945 GCA_964460505.1 uncultured Caldilineaceae bacterium
GTTAAGTCCTCCCCCCTCCTGAGGGGGGAGTTAGAGGGGGGTAAGTAGTTACAAATAACTCCGTATTGCGTACTGCGTATAATTTCATTTTCCCCTACGCAATACGCAATACGCACGGTGAATTATGCTTCCTCAAGCATTTAAAATTAACGAAATCAAAATAGAGAACGCGTCCAACAAAACCTTTATCCTCGATGGCTTGCTGGAGGCTGAACCGGGTCAGTTTGTGATGGTCTGGTTACCGGGGATGCAAGACAAACCTTTCAGCATTGCCAGCGCCAATCCGCTCAGCTTGATGATTGCGGCCGTGGGGCCAATGAGCGAAGCGGCGCACCAGCTACAGGCAGGCGATTTAATTTGGGTACGGGGGCCGTTGGGGCGCGGATACCGCATGCCGGAAAATCCGTCTCCCGGCGCACATGTTTTGCTTATTGGGGGTGGTTACGGCGTAGCGCCGTTGCGTTATCTGGCCGAACGAGCGCTGGCGCAAGATTTTCAGGTTTCCGTGATTATCGGGGCCAGAAGCAGCGCTGACCTGTTGCAGGTGGAAGCATTTAAAGCGCTTGGCGTATTGCTGTGGTTGACCACCGAGGATGGTTCGGCGGGCATACAGGGATGGGTGACGGATGCTATTCCGCAGGTGCTGGATAGCCTCTCGGACAAACCGTCTGCGGTGTACACCTGCGGTCCCACCGCCATGTTGAAGGCGGTAGCCGCGCAGGGCGCTGGCCTGGGCCTTCCCGTGCAGGTCAGTTGGGAGGCCCACATGCGCTGCGGTATTGGCCTGTGCGGCAGTTGCGAAGTTGGCGACGGCTGGCTTACCTGCCTGGATGGGCCGGTGTTTCCGTTTGATCCGGAACGGGTTGCGCCGGCCGGGAAGGTGGATGGTTGTTAGATCGAGAGAATTTCATTCCGGGGTTTTTTGCATATCGCCCCCGGAAAGGCATATTCCAGAGTGTGGATGGTTCAGCAATTCCCGGTTTGACAATTATTGCCGGCATTTCAGAGCAGAATTTTCGGAATGATAGAATTTTGATTCACCGCAGGTTCTGTAAATTCTGCTCTGACACCGGCAAAAATCAGTCCGGCTAAGTGGTTATCGGCGGCACAGTTTCCAAAACGGAAATTGCTGTGGATGGCCCAGGGCTGTTCAGTTCTAAAGATTCTGCCCATGTCATTGCGAGGAAGCGAAGCATCCGAAGCAATTTCCGGCCTGCAACGTGGGGATTGCTTCGGCAAAATACGCCTTGCAATGACATAACCGTAGAACTGAACAGCCCTGGCTTCACAGAGGAGTCAAACAGTCCCAATGGGGCGTCAACTCGTCGGGTTTAAAGTTCAGCATCTGTTGTTGGTTTAACTTCTTTTTCCGGCCAAACTTTACACTACGCGCTTTAGCATTTTGAATATTCCGGCCTGCCTGGCGAAAACGTTCCGCCGGCGAAACCAGCGATCTGTGGGCCCTCACCCGCGCCAATCCATCCTTCACCGGCTCCGCCATTCAACTGATTTATTTCAACCGCAGCCACAAAGCCTGGCGGCGCAATCTGCACCTGGCGGGCGACAAAAGCAGCCGGGTCGCCTTTTGGCTGCAAGCCCCGGCCCAGCAGCAGGCACTGAGCGGCGCCGAAGCGTGGACGCTCCATTTTGCCCTGCAGGCCCGCAACGATCCCGGCCTGCTGGTCGTGGCCGATCAAGTGTGGCAAACCAAAGGGAACGCGCTTAAAGCGCTGGGCCATCGTTTTGAACGGCCGCAGGAAACCTTGCCAATCACGCGTTCCACTTTGATCGCTGGTGGAATCCGGCGATGGAAGACCAGGCCACCGGCCGCGCCTTTCGTATAGGACAAAGCAAAAATGTGCAGGTGCATAAATTTATTGCCGTAGGCACCCTGAAAGAGATGATTGACGAGATGATAGAGAGCAAAAAAGCGCTGGCCGAGAGC
>CAYWSS010000932.1:0-1927 GCA_964460505.1 uncultured Caldilineaceae bacterium
CCCCCTCAATCCCCCCCGAATCGGGGGGGAAGTTAGAGGGGGGTAAGTAGTTACATTTATTCTTAGTTTAGGAGGTAATAGTATGCAGATCAAAACCCTTTACAAATTGGGCCTGTCTATGCTGCTTGTTGGTTTATTGGCAGCGCTGCTCATTGGCCCGGTCACGGCGCAGGAGCCGGACGATGGAGACGTTGGCATCCAGGCTGTTGACTTTATCACCTTTCTCTGGAATCCGAACAATACGGTGGTTGCCAGAGGAGACGGCACCGTGCTAACCAAACTTAATATTGAAGGAGCGCAGCAGATCTCCGGCTTTACGCTGGCCATTGCTTACGACGCGTCGGTTGTGTCTCCGGATTCAGTTGAGCCGGGGGCGTTGCTGCCCGGCACGCGCGGCGTAGATTACTTTATGACCGTAACCACCGGGGGCGGCGGTCTGGCCTGTGGCGGCGACAGTTCCTTTACCATCAATGTGGTCTACTTTGACCCAACAGTGACCCTCAACGGCAGCGGCGCTGTGGCAGACGTTCTGTGGCGCAGCGATCCCGATGCCGCCGTGGGCGATGTATCGGAGATCTGCCTGGATGGGGCCACTTCCCTGGTGGTTGACAACGGCGGCGTACCCAGTGTCACGCCGGTACCCGATGCCTTGGCCACCATCACCATCGACCCGGCCAGCATCTTTAAATTCCAGATTGGGCTGGAAGGCGGCAAAAACAGCGGCCTGAACGTGGTTGCCGTACCCGATAACATCCTGACCGAAGTGGTCATCAACGGCATTTATCCCTGCGATGGCGGCGGCGTTGACGCGCTGGGCTTCTGCGCCTTTAACAACGCCACCACATCGCCGCCTTACCAGGTTAGCGTAAGCCGTTTTGGGTATCTGGATGCCACCGTTGCGTTTGATGACCCTACGGAATCATCCTCAGTCTGGCTGCTGGCCGGCGATTTAAACGATGATAACGTGGTAAATATCTTTGACATCCAACTGGCCGCCAGTCTGTTGGGCAACCCGGTTGGGGCCACCACCATTTCGCAAGAGGCTGATTACACCGGCCCCGGGTACGTCCCGGACGGGCTGATTAATATTCAGGATTTGGTACTGGTTGCCAAAAACTTTGGCACAGCAGGGCCTACCGACGGCTCCCCGCCCAACGGAGGCTCCTTCCCGTTTTAAAATGTCACCCAATTGTAGAGGCGGCACGCGCGCCGCCTCTACTGGTGCGGTTGTTGTGGAGAGGATCTAACCATGAAAGTTTTTAGCGCTTATTCCAAATATTTTTTATTCACCGGTTTAATAATTCTGGTGGCGGTGGTGGCTGCGGTTTCCGGGGCAAAAGAAACATCGGCCCACTGCTGCCGGCCCACCGCTACCCCCACGTTTACGCCATCCCCAACAGCCACGTTTACCGTTACGCCCACCCCAACTCCGGCCCTGCAAGCATGTCAGGTTGTGGGGATTATTTTTAGTCAAGAATCTTATTTTACCAGCCAAACCATTGAAGTGACCGTTCGACTGGCCGACCACGCCGGCACCCCATTGGTTGGCGCAAACGTGGCGGCGGAAGTTACCCGCCAACCACTCTCTGCGCAGGCATCAACCGGCTTCGGGCTGGTTGACCGGGCCGGCGAATACGAGGGTGTCTACGCGAATACAGGGCCGGCCGGCATTTACACCTTCAATTTCACGGCCAGTGACGTTTCCGGCAAACGATTTCTGCCCTGCACCGGTTCGGCGGATGTTGTGGTAAATGAACCTGCCGGCACCCCCACCCCCATAATCACAAATACCCCAACGGCTACCCCCACCGATACGCCCAGCCCCACCCCAACCAGCACCCACACACCCACGGCTAACGACGCCCTTACCCCCACTCCAGCCGCTCGCCTCAATACACACACGCTGCCTCACGCTAGAACAAATCAA
>CAYWSS010000933.1:0-1926 GCA_964460505.1 uncultured Caldilineaceae bacterium
TGATTTTTGTCGGTGTCAGAGCAGAATTTACAGAACCTGCGGCAAATCAAAATTCGTAACTACTTACCCCCCTCTAACTCCCCCCCCGAATCGGGGGGGATTGAGGGGGGTAAAAACGGCAAAAGGACGCTACTATAGCGGCTACAAAGGTGTGTGCCTAAGTAGTTACCAAAATTCTATCATTCCGAAAATTCTGCTCTGAAATGCCGGCAATAATTGTCAAACCGGGAATTGCCGGCTTTCTGTCAATTTTTATGTTGACATAAGGCTTAACTTAATGACATTGACTGCCTACTGCCATCTGCAAAACAACTATGCAACCCACCATTCTTATTGTTATTCCGGTTACGAAACTGGAGTTTCGTAACCGGAATAGCTACATTTGCGCTTAATACCCCCGCCACCAATCTTTGCGGGAACGGGGGTCCATAAATGCGCCGCGATCGCGGACGGCGACGAGCAACTCACTGCCCGGCGCCACACCGAGCGGCTCATTTTCGCGCAGGGCGGGCAGCAGGTTGGTGGCTCGAAAACCGGCAGCATCATTTTGGGCGCGATAGAGCGCCAGCAAGTTTGGGTCAACGCACACATTTTCAAGATGAACGGCGTAGCCAAAAGCCACGCTGTCCTCGCGGGTGTAGCCCAGAGTCAGGCGCTGCGCGCCGGCGTACAGCACCACGGCTTTGAAATTGCCGCTGTAAATATTGGGCGCGCGCGCCGGAATGAAGATGGCCTGCCCCGGCTGCGTTGACAGCCCCGTCACGGTCACCGGCCAATCGGTGATAACACCGCCGCGACAGCCGTGTTCGCCGCAGCCCCAATCCCAATGGTTGGCTTGATGCACGGAGCTGATGCCGGGAAAATTGTTCGGCTCAAATAAGCCGGCCAGTTGGGGCGCGTTGGCGTCGGCGCCGCCGGCGTAATCCTGCAAACTTTGCGCGGCGGCGGTGGCATTGTATCCTCGTAACGACAAATTGAGGTCGCCGTGCAGATAATCGGGGTGGGGGTTGCCCGCTGCCGGGTTAACCGGGATCAATTCAAAAACGGCGTCAGATGTGGTCGGGCAAGCCGCCGCAACCAACGGCACCAGATCGATGCTGTTCCAGCGCACTTCTCCGGCCACCACTTCGCCGCTTTGCTGCCCCGTAACGTATCCCTCTTTTTTGGCGGTCACCCAATGTTTACCCGCCGGCAACTCATCAAATTGATAGTAACCCCGCTCATCCGTAATCAGCGATTGATCCGGCACAGACACGGCAGCCCCGGCCAGCCGCTCGCCCGTATCGGCGTTGCGGATCAAGCCGGCCAACGCGCCGGTCTGGTTTTCTGCCGTGGGCGACGCGGACGCGGTGGGGGTTGGCGGCAGCGGGGTTTCCGTGGGGAGCGGAGTGATCGTTGCCGTTGGCGTGGGCAGCGGAGCCGGCGTACCGGTGGGGGTGTGGGTTGGGGTCGGAGTGTCGGTTTTTGCCGGACGCGAGGTGGGCGTGGCCGGGGGCAGCAGCGGCAGCCAGATGCTGTTCCAGCGGGTGGTGCTGGCCTTGACCCGGCCAAATTTGGTGGTGGTGATGTGGCCGGGGAATTCTGCCCGGACAGGCACCTGACCCACCGGCAGCCCGCTCAAAACATAAACCCCATTCTGGTTGGCCCGCACGCTTTGGCCGTTGGCCGATACCAGCGCGCCGGGCAGCCGCATATCGGTCTCGGCATCAAAAATCAGGCCGATCAGATTGCCGGTTTCGCCGCTCGGCTGGGTGGGAGTGACCGAAGGTGTGACCGTATCGGTGGGGGCGGGGCTGGGGAGAAGCGTTGCAGTTTCGGTAGGCGTGGGGGGCGGTATGTTTGTGGGCGTTGGGGTGACTGTCGGAGTAGCAGTCTCGGTGGGGCTGGGCAGCGGCGTTGCGGTCTCGGTGGGGCTGGGCAGCGGCG
>CAYWSS010000934.1:0-1910 GCA_964460505.1 uncultured Caldilineaceae bacterium
AGAAAGTGAATATCTGGCCCAAAACAACTTACCCTACTTATGTATAACGATAAGCGTGAACGGGGGGGGGAAGCCAGCCAGCCAGGTAGGTTGGGTTGAGCAGGGCTATCTCGATCAACCTTGCCATAAAATGTTGGGGTTCGTCTGAATAGCATGGCTAATGATCAGCAGCGAAACCCAACAGTAAGAGCAGACGTAACCTGAGTTTCGGCTCAACCCAACCTACTGTACTTCACAATTCACAATTATCACTCTCCCGCAAGCTCGTACAGCACCCAATGAATCCCCGGCAAGTTTTTCTCCTCTGCCAATTCCGCCTCGTGAGCCGCAAGCCACTGCCGGATTTCCGCGACGGGTTCATCGCGCCAGGTGTAGGGATTGGAACCGGCCAGCGCGTGCGTGGGTTCAAACGGGCGGCGAAACACAATCCACACTCTGTCGTGGCCGGCAGTCATTTCCTCCAATGAAAAATTCTGGCGGTTAATCGCGGCGATGTCAGGTTTTAAATTTCCCCGATAGTAATAATTAAAGGGCAGGCTGATTTGCAAATTGCGCATAATCAGCGCGTCGTTCGGCTGCTCGGCAGCCTGCACGATGGCGGCAACGGCTCGCCAATCTTCTTTGGTCAGGGTCGGGTCGAGCCACAGCCGGGACGCGGCAGCGATGCTAACCAGCAGAATCAGGACCAACATTCCCTGCGCCGGCCGGGTTCGGGCCAGCGCGACTGCGCTAATCAACAGCAGCAGCGCCGGCAGAATGATGATGAGATGGCGGTCAACGTACAGCGGCAGCCGCAGCGAAACGAGCCACACAAATACCGGGGGGAACAGCAACCACAGCAGCAAAAACCGGTAAAACGGGGGGGTATTTCCGGTTGATTTGCGAATGGCAATTGCGCTAAGGACGATAGCGGCAATTATCAGGACCAGCGCCGGCCAGGTGAGCCACCGGCCCGGATTACCAAAGCTGAAGGTGAGGTTGGTCAGGGTAAGCGGTATGTCGAGGGCTGAGATGGGGGGTATCCAGCCGATGCCGAAACTGCCGCCCTCGCGCCGGAGAATGGCCCAGGCCCACGGCAAAAACGGGAGTACCGCCACCGCCTGCGCCGCCACCCACCAGCGCAAAACCCGGTGCATCCGGCGCAGCAACAGCATCAAAAACAGAAATTGAACCAGGCTGAAAATGAAGGTGAAGTAGTGCAGCAGAAATCCCGCTGCAGAAAAGAGGACCAGCGCCCACCAACGCTTCCAGGTGGGGCGTTTGGCCAATTGCCAAAAGGCGGTGCCGCTGCCGAGGGTCAAAAAAAGCAGCAGGCTGTACATTCGCCCTTCCTGCGCGTACCACAGGGCAAACGGATTGACAGCCAGAAGCACCGCGGCCGCCAGCCCCAGGCGGCGACTGTGCAGCCGGGTTCCCAGTTGGTAAATGAGAGGAATAGACAGTGTGCCGGCGATGACCGAGGGCAGGCGCAGCGCCACTTCACTTTGCCCAAAAAACAGCAGCCACCCGCGTAATAACAAATAGTACCCCGGCGGATGCACGCCATCAGAGAGCAGAGCCATCCAAAAGACAGGCCAGTTGATGCCGGAAATGACCAGGCTGAATGCCTCATCGTACCACAGGCTTTGCTTGCCCAGCGCAAACAATCGCAGGCCAAAGCCTAGCAGCACCGCAACCACAGCAAGCACATTCCACCGAGTAGATTTCATCCGCACCCTTCGGCAATTATCAATCAATAATTGTTGGGAATAACGTAGTTCTCAAAATATTTATCGCGAATAGCGCAAATGAACGAATAACGCAAATTTTTTAAATTTGTTAATTCGCGCTATTCGGTTATTCGCATCATTCGCGATAAAAATCGGTTCTCTGATGACGAACAGCTTAAACTGCTACGGGCGCGAGCTGGC
>CAYWSS010000935.1:0-1909 GCA_964460505.1 uncultured Caldilineaceae bacterium
GTGCAATCCGTGGCAAATTCTTTACTTTGACCCTGCGAAATCCTGTAGAGCCCAAAAACTAAAACGCGCGCCCCGGATTTCCCAAATTCAGGGACGCATCCGACGTTAACAGAGGTTTAGCTGTGATACCGAATCAAATTAGCCAACTCATAGAAGCGGCCATTAGAAAGGCCCAGAAAAAGGGCGACTTGCCCAAGTTCGACATCCCCGAAATTTCGGTTGAGCGCCCCAAAGACCCCACGCACGGCGATTACGCCACCCCGGCAGCGCTGGGGTTGGCTCGATATGCCCGTATGGCTCCGGTACAAATTGCGGAAAAAATAATAAAGCGCATGGCCGCGGTGAATTTTATTGAAGAAGCTACGGTAGCCCATCCCGGTTTTATCAACGTTCGTTTGTCTGCGGTCTGGCTGGCGCGGCAGGTAGAAACCGTTCTGGCCGAAGGCGATGATTTTGGCCGGGTGAGCCGGGGCCACGGCAGCAGCGTACAGGTTGAATTTATCAGCGCCAATCCCACCGGGCCGCTCACTGTGGGTTCCGGTCGAAACGCTGTTTTGGGCGATACGCTGGCCAATGTGCTGGCTGCCGCCGGATACACGGTTCAACGAGAATATTACGTTAACGATGTGGGTACCCAGGTGGACAATCTGGGCAAGGCCATGTTTACTCGCTATTTGCAGGCGCTGGGGCAGACTGTGCCGGAACCGGAAGAGTATCAGGGCCATTATCTGGTAGAAATGGCGCAGGTGGCGCTAGAAGAATTGGGCGACAAATATGCTCAAATGGCGCAGGACGAAGCCCTGCCGTTTATGCGCCGGTACGCGCTGGACGGCATCATCGCCGGGTTGAAGGAAGACACCGCGCTGATTGATGTTCAATTTGACCGCTGGTTCTCGGAGCAGAGTCTGTACGATGACGGCACCTACGGCATGGTGTTCAACACCCTCAGCCGGCAGGACAAAATTGCAGAACGAGACGGAGCAGTGTGGCTGCGCAGCGATGACGAGGATGACAAAGAAAACGTGATTGTTCGCTCGGATGGGCGGCCCACCTATTTTGCCTCTGACATTGCCTACATGTGGGATAAGTTGGGCAAGCGCGGCTTCGAAAAGGCCATCTATGTTTGGGGGGCCGACCATCACGGCCACGTAAAACGAGTCAAAAATGCGGCCAGGGCCTTGGGATTGAATTCCGAAAAAGTATCCATCATCCTTTATCAATTGGTCACCCTCACTCGCGATGGGGTGCCGGTGCGGCAAAGCAAACGCACCGGCGATTTTATCACCGTGCGGGAAGTGGTGGAAGAAATTGGGGCGGATGCCTTCCGCTTTATGCTGCTCACTCGCTCTGCGGACAGCCAGATGGAACTGGATTTGACGCTGGCCACCAAACAAAGCAGCGAAAACCCGGTCTATTACGTGCAGTACGGCCACGCCCGCATTGCCAGCATTTTCCGCAAAGCAGAGCGGGAAGGAGCCTCGATGGATGACGGCGATGTCGCCCTGCTGACCCATCCCTCGGAGCTGAATTTAATCCGGCAGATGCTGCGCCTGCGGGAAACTATTTTCCATTCGGCAGAAAACCTGTCGCCACACCACCTCACCTACTACGCGCAGGATTTGGCTTCGGCCTTCCACGCTTTTTACCGGGATTGCCGGGTTGTCACCCCGGAAGACCCGGCTATGACTGCTGCTCGCCTCAAGCTGGTGAAGGCGGCCAAAATTACGCTGGCCAACACCCTGCGTTTAATGGGCATGACCACCCCGGAACAGATGTAGATGGATATTTTGCCTCGTAGCAAAGCGTACCGGAGAAAGTAAAATGTTAACCAACGTGCAGCTTATCAAAGAAAATAGTAACTACTTAGGCACACACCTTTGTAGCCGCTACAGTAGCGCCCTTTTGCCGT
>CAYWSS010000936.1:0-1904 GCA_964460505.1 uncultured Caldilineaceae bacterium
GCGTAAAGAAGGGGCTAATACGCAATACGGATGTTATTTAGAAAAAAACTTTTCCGGACATCTATAATGTGCGTGGAATATATCATGAAGCCTTATCGGTGTCAAGTTGGAAATTGGGCGTACCCTGGCCTTTTAATTGCAAAAATAATGAATTCACCTAAAATACAGGAGCATCAAACATGGGAGTGGATGTCGCCCGGTGGCGGCCCTGGTCTTCAAAATCAGTGGGCGGTTGCGAGCAGCAGGCGTCGGTGGGTTCGACTCCCATCCATTCCCGCCAAAGAATTTCTTTGAAACAAAAAAATGGCGGAATTCAGTTAATCTGAATTCCGCCATTTTTTTTTGAGGCGTTTCGTTGAAAAGCAGGTGGAAGTCTG
Organism: uncultured Caldilineaceae bacterium; assembly: GCA_964460505.1. GTDB lineage: Bacteria > Chloroflexota > Anaerolineae > 4572-78 > J111 > J095. The sequence continues at coordinate 378 of CAYWSS010000936.1, forward strand.
CTGTTTACTTAAAAATTTCCAGTACCGGCTTGCCGTCCCAATATTCGGGGATGGGTAAATTCAGGGCGTGAGCGGCCGTGGCGGCGGTATCGTAGGTGTTAATTTGTTGGGTGATTTTTGCGTTTGTATTTACCTCTGGACCAACAGCCAACCAGGGAATTGTCCGGTCTTCTTGAGCATCGTCGCCGTGACCAAACCCGTGCCCGCCGTGATCGGCTGTAATAATGAGCAATGTTGTTTCCAGATACCCTTCCCGGTCAAGGGTGTCTACGACTTCGCCAATCAGTCCATCGACAAAGTTAACTGAATAAAGCTGATTCTCGGACATCCAGCCGTAGGCGTGGCCAACCCGATCGGTATCGGGGAAGTGGATAAATAAAACGTTGGGTAGCCCCTCTTCAATGACTTCAATGGCATGCGTTTTGACTTCCGGGTCGTGAGCGTCGGCGCTAAATAGCTTGTCTACCGAGTTTTCCAGAGCAATATACCCCAGTTTTTGTTTGCCAAATACCATACCTGTGCTTAAACCGGCATTGTGGGCCACACTAAATATGGTTGGGCCGTTCATCCCCGGCCAGCCGATGTAAGGTAATCCAAATTGGATGCCGTGCTTGGCCGGCAACATTCCGCTGAGCATTGAGGCGTGACTGGGCAGGGTAATGCTGAGCGATATTGTTTGAGCATGCGGGCAGTACGACCCTTTTTTAATAAGTTTGTCCAGGTTGGGTGTGTCGGCCAGAAGCAGGGCGTCCGGGCGCAGGCCGTCAACACTGATTATGACGACATGCTCTGTTTTCGGAGTTACCGGTTCAGTGACTTTACCTTCTTCTGTTTCCGGTTGGGGATCTAGTACTGATGGAGCGGGGGCAATTGCCGGCTGGCTAGCAGACTCAACAAGTTTAACGCTGCTGGCCGGCGGTATTGGCCTTGAATCCGGCATATCGGCAATGGCATTAAATGATGCAAAGGCGATGGAATCCGACGTGTTGGTAAGATCTATGTTTCGCTTTGCATGGTTAGATGCCCATGGCGGTGATTCTGGCCGAAAAGCCAAATTTGCGCACGCCAACACAAAGATAACCAAGATGGCTAAAACTATCCGATTACGGTGAATGCGCTTTGATTGTGATGGCCTGGCAGTTGACCCAGGTTTCTGCCGTTGAAAATCTGGGGGCAGGGGTACTTCTGAAATAGAATTTGATGACCGTGATACAGGTACGGACATAGGGGTCTAATCTCCTTCGATCTGTTTGAGTTTGGTTCGGGGTTACTCTATATATTTAGTTATCGCACAATCCTTATGTTTCTGGTTCCAGAAGCTATGGCCTTGTCCTTACAATGAGGTCAGTTTCCTCCTCCACAATGAGCGAGTTAATTCTGTAGCACACCTATTATGGTGAATTTTCCAAATTACGCAATTTAAAAAATTTAACATTAATGGGTGTAATCACCCATTAATAGTATACAGAATAAGCAGTGCTTTGGGCAGTGACATTTGTCACGAACAAACACGATAAATGTCACTAT
>CAYWSS010000937.1:0-1902 GCA_964460505.1 uncultured Caldilineaceae bacterium
ACAGCCACCTGACCAGCCAGGTGATAGATTCGTTCAGCGCCTGCAACGGATCTTTTGACGGCTTCAAAATCTGTTAAATCTGCTTTGATTAATCGAAAAGCATCGGCGCCGTAGCTTTTGCGCAGCCAGTTAATATTTGCCTGCCCGCCAGAGCGAGATAAGTTATCCAAAATTGTGATGTTATGTCCTTCGTCTAGCAGCCGACAGGCCAGATTAGAGCCAATAAAGCCGGCGCCGCCAGTGATCAGGACGCGTTTTTGTTTCACGGAAAAACCCCTTGAATGGAAATTGTTACCGCCGCCGTTTTTTCTTCCATTTTTTATTTTTTTTCCCCCGCTTGCGGCCAAATTTTTTGTCGCTGGACATCATCACCATCAGCGGCATAAATGAGGCAATGGGGCGCACTAAATCCAACTGCCTTGCCATAACCTCTGCCGGGTCTTTGTAGGCCTGCGGCGCCTCATCAACCCCGGCCTCGGGGTTAAGCAGCTCCACGCCGCGCCGCCGCAGGTAGGCGTCGCGCTGGTGGCGGGTGATCAGCTGCTTGCTGGCCGTTCGGGACCGGGGCCGGCCCGCGCCGTGGCTGGATGATTGCAGCGCTTCCTCATTTCCCAGCCCGACCACAATGTAGCCCTTGTCCGCCATTGTGCCGGGAATTACTCCCAGCACATCTTTGCCCGCCGGCGTCGCTCCTTTGCGGTGCACAATCAATGTTTGCCCCTGATGTTCCTCCTCCCAGGCAAAATTGTGATGATTTTCCACGGTGGCCTCCACGTCCAGCCCGGCGGCGGCAATTACCGTGTGGTGGATGGTCTGGTGGCAGGCCGAGGCGAACTCACCGGCCAATTGCATGGCCAGCCAATATTCCTGTCCGGCTTCGCCCTCCAAATCCAGCCAGGAAAGTTCTTTGTACTGTTTGGGTAAATCGGGATGCAGCGCTTTGGCAATGCGGGTGTATTCTTGCGCGATGGTGGCCCCTATCCCGCGCGACCCGGAATGTGTAACAAAACAGAGCCGCTCATCTCCGGCTTGCAGCCCCAGTTGCGGGGCGTCTTCCAGCGCGGTCAGCGCGGCCCACTCGGCAAAATGGTTGGATGTGCCGGACGTGCCCATTTGGACAACGGCCTTATCGTGCTGGCGGCGCAAAATAGCCAGCTCTGCCCAGCGGGGATCATCCAGCATCGGATGGTAGCGCTGCTCGCCGGGGCGCCACTCGCCGCCCTGCGAACCTAGCCCAAAGCGGGTGTTAAACCGGAGCGCCTTGCGAAAACGGTCTCGCTGCGCTTTTAGAATATCCTGCGTTTCAGGGAAGATGCTCAAGCGCAACCGGCAGGCAATGTCCATGCCTACCGCGTAGGGGATGACGCTGCCGGCGGTGCCCAGCACGCCGCCAATGGGCAACCCGTAACCGGGATGGCCATCGGGCATCAACGCCCCGGCCTGCGAAACCGGCAGGTGAGCGGCGTTGTCCATCTGCTGCAACGTAACCGGCTCAAAATCCTCGCCCCACACCCGGTACGGAATGGGCGTTTCCCGAATGACTCCCTCCGGTGACGGCGCGGGCATTTCCAGCTTAATTAACCGTTCTGCCAGCACCCCGTACAGCGGATCATCCTGATAATCAGGCGGAGCCTGCCGCACCCGGTTCAGGCGGGCCAAAATCTCGCCCTGGTCAAGCGCATCATCCTGCAACAATATTTCGGCCACGTCAAGCGCGGCCCCCATCACCGGGCCGGGCTGCCAACCTGCGGCAATCAATTGACGGCCTGTAATCCGTGACTGATTCATTAAAGTATTACCCCGTAACATTTGCGTTACGCTTTGCGGCGAGAATCATTTGTTAATTATTCGTAACTACTTACCCCCCTTTAACTCCCCCCTCAGGAGGGGGAGGACTCAACT
>CAYWSS010000938.1:0-1897 GCA_964460505.1 uncultured Caldilineaceae bacterium
CCTGCTGTAGACAGATGTGAGCCGAGATGCGCGCCTCCACTGGGAAGTCGTAGGCAAAAATTAATGGACAGCCCGCTTGCCCGACAAAGGCCCGCCGTATCTCCCGCCCCTGTTCGGTGCGGATGGGGATATTCTGCAAATTTGGCGAATTGCTGGACAGCCGCCCGGTTGAGATGCCTATCTGGTTGTAGTTGGTATGCACCCGGCCGGTCTGCGGATTAACCAGCACCGGCAGCGCATCCACGTAGGTACTTTTTAGTTTGGCCAGACTGCGCTGCTCAAGAATCAAGTCGATGATGTTGTGTTGGCCGCGTAAACCTTCCAACACGCCGGCCGCGGTTGAAAAGTGGCCGCTTTTTGTCTTTTTCAGCCCCTGAGTGGGCAGCCCCAACTTGCCAAACAGCACATCCGAAAGCTGCTGCGTGGAGTTGATATTAAATTCCTGGCCGGCAGCCTGGTGGATTTCCGTCTTTAATTTTTCCAATCGAGTGGCAAACTGGTTAGACATCTGGCGCAGCACACCGGCATCCAGCTTGATGCCGGCCAGTTCCATATCCTTTAAAACGTAGATTAGCGGCATTTCCAGAGTCTTGAAAATGTCCAACAGCTTATTATTTTCGCGCAGCGGCTTTTCTACGGTATTGGCCAGGCGCAGGGTCATGTCCACATCGGCGGCGGCGTAGGGAGTTGCTTTATTGATGGGCACCTGAGCCATGGTGATTTGCTTTTTGCCGGTGCCGATTAGCTCCTTGATTTCGGTCATCTGAATATTCAGCTTTTCCCGGGTTAACGCCTTGAGGCCGTAGCGCGCGCCGGGGCCGTTGTTGCCCAACCAGGCCGCAACCATGGTATCGAAAATAGGCGGCGCTACCGGCATTCCGTGGCGTTGCAGTACGGTCATATCAAACTTGGCATTGTGCATATATTTTACCGCGCCGGAATTAGCCAGAATGGGCGCCAGGGCGTTTTGAACCAGCGCTAAATCCAGTTGGGACGGCGCGTCAGTTTCTTCTGCCGGGGTGTCAAACAGCGAGGCTTGCTCACCTTCCGTGGGCATGGCTTTTGCGCCGTGCCCCACGGGAAGGTAGTACCCTTCATTGGCGGCATACGTAATGGCAATGCCCACCAGCTTGGTTTGCACCTCGTCGGTGCTGTCAGTTTCTACATCAACACACAACTTTTTGCTCTGCGCAAGTTTGCCGGTGAGTCCTGCCAGTTTTTCAGGGGTATCAATTGTTATGTAGGTGCCATCCGGCGCAATTGGCCCGGCTGCTTTTTTGAAGGTGATGGTCGCCATATCTTCGGGCAGCTTGTCCGGCGGGGCACCGGGAATACGGTTAAAAATAGTGTTGAACTCCAGCTCAACAAAGAGGTTGGCCACCTCCACCAGGTCAAAATCCATGGTTTTGCCCGCTTCCACATTCAGTTTCACACCGGGTACGTCAATAATGATGCGCCCTAAATCGCGGGAGAGGAAGGCGCTGTCGCGGTCATTTTCCAGCTTGGCGCGGGTGCCCCTGGCAATATTCTCCAGATTGTCGTAGATGCCTTCCAGGGTGTTGTATTGCTGAATCAGCTTGGCCCCGCCCTTTTCGCCAATCCCTTTTACGCCGGGGATGTTGTCGCTGCTATCGCCAACCAGCCCTTTCAAATCGATGAGTTGGAGTGGGGTCACGCCGTAACGCTCCTCCACTTTGGTTTCATCGTAAACCACGCGGTCCGCAAATTTGCGCCCGGAGATGAGTACCTTGATATCGGGGGCAACCAGTTGGAACGCATCGCGGTCGCCGGTAACAATGAGGGCCTCAATGCCCTGCGCCGCCGCCTGATTGGCCAGCGTGCACAGCATGTTGTTCGCCTTGTACACTTCTTTTGTATATACGGGCATATAAAGCCA
>CAYWSS010000939.1:0-1885 GCA_964460505.1 uncultured Caldilineaceae bacterium
TGAGGGTTGGGCCGGTTTGGGCGTTGGTGCGGTTCCTTTCCCGGCTAATTCAGCCCACGGCGTAAAAAGCTCGGGAAATTTGAGGGCGTTTTGCAGATTGCCGCCCACTTTGATTTTGCCTTTTTGATAGGCCGACCTCACATTCAAGCCACCGGAGGCCAACTTTAGATAATTACCGGTATCCATTTCAATGGTGGTATCTGCTCCAGACAATGCGCCGGCGCTAATTTTGCACTGCCTGTCTTTAATAGCTATGGTCCACGTGCCGCCGCCACTGCCGGTCACTTTTAATATGTAATTTACATTCAACCCACCGGCTTTATCAGGTTGAAATCTTTGCAGCATAGCCTGAATATATTGCTCAGTTGTCACGGCCATTAATCTTCATCTCCTTCATTGGGTTGTGAAAGATTTAGGTCTTTCCGCATGCTGATTACCATCGAGCTCATAGATCGCTTCTTTTCAATTTCTACCAGAAGAACCACACTTAAACTCTCTGCCTCCGGCACAATTTGAAACTGAACGATATTTTTTATTACCAGATGGGACCTGCCCGATACAGAAAGGCCAATTTGATTATTTGCCCACTCTGTCGCCTCCTTTACAGAAGGAAATCCATTTTTGCTAACCAACATTGAATCCATTCTTTGATCTCCATAAAATAGTTTGGTGCGTTGAATGAGTTTTATTGAGTTTTTAGAGTAAAATGGTCACTCGTGCGAGTGTTAGTATAAGAAATTTACCCCAGAGGCACAGAGTTCACTGAGTTTTTATGATTTTACCCAATACCCAAAAGGTACAATGAGGGCACTCTGTCTCTGTGTTCTTCGTGTCTCTGTAGTTAAAATTTAGACTTTCTTCTCCCGCAACACCTGCCGGGGGGGCTACCTTTGTTCATCCTGATTTTTAGATTGCTAACGCAAGTAGCCGGCCCCGTTAATATCAACGATGCTGCCGGTCAAAAATTCGGCTTCATCCGAAGCCAGGAAGAGAATAGTGTAAGCCACCTCTTCGGGACGAGCCACTCGATTGAGCGGGCTTTGCCGGCGGGCTCCTTTTTGCTCAATAATATCTTTCACCCGCTCGGTTTCTACAAACCCTGGAGCAACGGCGGTAACAAAAATATTGTGGGGAGCCAGATGCCGGGCCAGTGATTGGCTCAAGGCGTTGAGCCCGGCTTTGCTGGCTCCATAGGCCGGATTACCCGGTTCGCCACGAAAGGCGCCGCGTGAACTAACGTTGACAATTCGGCCTGCCTGTCGATTGATCATATGGCGGGCTACGCAGTAGATTACGTTGGCAGCGCCAACCAAATTTACACCAATAACCTGCTGCCATGCGGTTTGCCAATCATCAAAACTGGTGCTATCGAGAGGATGCGCCTGGTTTGTAGCTGCATTGTTTACCAAAATGTCGATTTGCCCAAAGGTGGCCAGTACTCCGGTGACCATTTGCTCTACCGCATTGGAGTTGCCAATGTCTGCCGGGGCAATAACGTGCCCCGAACCGGGCAATGCGTTGAGAACCTGCTCTGCCTTTTCGCGCTGCCGGTTAAAATGAACGGCGACACGCGCACCGGCCTCCGCAAACGCAATCGCTGTGGCCCGGCCAATGCCTCGGGATGCGCCGGTAACCAGAACCGTTTTATTTTGGAAGTTCATTTTAATATCTGCCCCAACAAAAAGTGTTGTGCTATCCTTAAAGAATGAGAATTAATTAACTTGCCCGTTTTCTCGTACTGCGTATTGCGTAAAAATTCTCCCTTTACGGAGTACGGAATACGCAATAGAGTATTACCCCATAACATTTGCGTTGCGCTTGCGGCGAGAATCATTGTAACCGTTCACCCCCCTACCAGAATTATGTCATTCCCGCATGCTTTTAG
>CAYWSS010000940.1:0-1878 GCA_964460505.1 uncultured Caldilineaceae bacterium
TAGCTTTGAGAGGCGGCGCATGAGCCGGGGCGCGGGGGTGGAGAGATGAGGGGGTGCAGGTGAACGGTGCGGAAACCGGTGCGGCGGGTGATGGTATCCAGCGATTTTCCATCGGCATTGAACAGGGTGGCGGTTATGTTGTACAGGTGGGGAAATCCACGGTCCCACGGCTGCCACAGGGCCACTTGAGGCAGCGTGCAGCGCAAATTGACGGTGCTGTGTCCGGCAGGGAGTTGCAGCGAAAAATGAAACGGCTCGATGGCCGGGCCATCAAAATTGGCCGGTTCAATGGAGACACGGGCGTTAACAGCACGGGAGTTGGGAGTATTGAGGCTGAGTTTGGCGGCAAGTGACCAGAGGCCACCAACCGCCAACGGTTGGCTGCTTACGGCTAATTCCTCGATGAATACAGATTCAATGATGAGCAAATCGACATTGTCCCAAATGCCCATAGTGCGGAGGGGCGGGGCAAAATCCCAGCCAAAAGACATCTGGCATTTGAGCGTGGCTGAACGGTCGGGGTAGATGCCGGCCCAACTCCGGTACAGGGTACCCGCAAATTTCTGCCAGATTTTTTGTACTCGTGTCAGACGACGGCGGGGCAGCGCGTTGCTGCCCCACACCCGCACCGCAATTTCTACGGGGCTGCTGCTCCGTTGCAGCGCAGCGGTAAATTCGACAATTTGCGGCGAAAACATCCCCTGATGGCGGGTCACTTCCCGGTCATCAATAAAAATCGCCGAAAGGTAGTCGATGCCCTTGAAGCGCACAAATGCGCGTTGCTGCGGCAGCAAAGGGTTAACATTTACAACGCGCCGGTACCACCAATCCAGGCCCTCTACCCACAAACTATCTTTGTAGCCCTCAGCCACAAAAGGGTCAGGAATGTGGTTGAGGGCCAGTAAATCGAGGCGGACATTGCCGGGTACGGTGGCGGGCAGCCAAGGGTCAACGGCGGGCAGGTCTAACAGGTTGGCGGTGGAAAAAGGGCGTTGGCGGACCTGCCCAAAATGCCATTGATTATCATTTAAACTGATAATTTTGCGGGTCATTCATGCCCTAAAATTGGATGGGGTTGGTACGGCTCTTGCAAAAAGTTCAGCTCATCCGTGGAAAGGCTGATTTTTACGGCGGCCACCGCCTCTTCCAGGTGGTGCATTTTACTGGCCCCGATGATGGGGGCCGTAACACCCGGCTGGTGCAGTAACCAGGCCAGCGCAATTTGGGCGGGGCTGACGCTTTTGTGGCGAGCAATATCCACCACCCGGTCTACCACAGTAAAGTCTGCATCCTTGTAATACATGTTGTGGGCAAACTGGTCAGTTTTGGCCCGCTTGGTTGTCGGCTCGGTTTTGCGGCCCCTATTGCCGGCCAAAAAGCCGCGAGCCAGCGGACTCCACGGAATTAGCCCCACCCCTTCTTTCCGGCAGAGGGGAATCATTTCACGCTCTTCTTCCCGGTAAACCAGGTTGTAATGTAATCTGTTGCCCATTCGTTTTCACCTAATACGCAGCTAATTTTAATCCATTTTTCATCGCCGCGCAATCTAAAAACGGCGCTAACATCTAATAGCTCCATAATCTCCCGGCGCAAATCAAAATCATTGTCTGCAACGTCTACCCCCTGCGCGACTTTGGCGGCAAACTCTTTAATGGTTGCGATTCGGGAATCGTCTAATGTTTCCGGCAAGTCGTCTTTTAGCGCGTCTATCGCGTTTAGAAGTCCGGCTCTTTGTTTGTCCAGTTCAGTTTTTGGGCCAGCCACTTCATCCAGCGTCAAAACGCCCTCTTTGTAGGCGGTTATCAGCCTGTCCTTTTGTTTGTCTAGTTGCGCCAGTTTTTTCTTGTTGGCCTCAATCATTGATAGTGTGGGTTGATG
>CAYWSS010000941.1:0-1866 GCA_964460505.1 uncultured Caldilineaceae bacterium
GCGCAAGTCGAGTTACTGTCAAATTGGCAGGGCGTCCGTTAATGAGATTAGCGGTTAAAAACCAGGTGCCGGCGGCTAACACTCCACAGCGGGCTGCCACCTGCTACTTGTCACCTTATAATATTTTGTGCCGGATTCTGTAAAACAGGAGGTGCAAAAATGGCACCCCGGATCATTCCGGTGAATGATTTGCGGCGAAACGTGAGCCGCACCATTAAAGCCTTGCAGCAACAAGACGAGGCAGTCTATATTACCCAACATGGGCGACCTCAGGCAGTGCTGGTGAGCTACGGTTATATCATTTAACAGTTAACAATTTTTTTAGATGATTCTGTAATGGCAACAACAATTCGAACATTCCAGGAATCAACGCAAAGACGCAAAATCGCCAAGGTGCAGGGGAAAATAATAAATCTTTGTGTCCTTGCGTCATTGTGTTAAAACTATTCAACATCTTTTTGCCCCTTACACCTTTTTGGAGTATTTCAATGAAAACAACCGCCTTTTGGTTAGATGATTTTCCGCGCCCGGATTTTGCCGCTGTCCCCCTGCCCGATCAGGTGGATGTGGCGGTGATTGGTGGCGGCTACACCGGCATTTCTGCAGCCCGAACATTAGCCCGAAATGGAAATTCTGTAGCCGTGCTGGAGCAAGGCCAAATTGGGCACGGGGCCAGCGCCCTGAACGGGGGGCAAATTGGGCCAGGCGTTAAACTGGATGTGCAGAGCGTATTCAAAAAGTACGGGCCGGAAATTGGCCGCGAGATGTGGCAGGCTACCCTTGATGCCATGAAATATCTGGAGCAAACCATCCGGGAAGAGGGCATCGATTGCGATTATACCCCGACCGGATTTTTTGCGGCGGCCTCGCGTCCGGCGCATTACCGGGGCATGGCCGAAGAAATCGACTGGTTTGCCCGGAATCTGGACTTTCACGAATTCGAACTGATCCCGCCGGAAAAGATGCACACTGAAATTGGCTCTGATATTTTCTTTGGGGGGATGGTTGAGCATATGGGAGGCGGTGTTCAGCCGGCCCGGTTTTTGTTTGGTCTGGCTCAGGCGGCCGCCCGCGCCGGGGCATACATCTGCGAAAATGCCGAAGTGAAGCGTATCACTCGCGCCGGCGATGGATTCCACCTGACAACCAGCCGGGGGGCGGTTAACGCGAACGCGGTACTAATGGCGACAAATGGGTACACCGGAGATTTGGTCAAGGGAATTCAGCGGCGGGTGTTTACCATTGGCAGCTATATGATTACCACCGAACCGCTTCCCCCGGCACTTCAACAGGAACTGATACCCAACAACCGGATGCTGTACGATACCAAGTGGTTTCTTAACTATTTCAGGCTGTTGCCGGATGGTAGAATGTCGATTGGCGGGCGCAATAACCTGTCGCCCAATCTGGATGTGGTTGACAGCGCCCGTATCCTCACCCAACGACTGGCGGAGATTTTTCCCCAACTCAAAGGGTATCAGGCCACCCACACCTGGTCGGGAAAATTGGGAATTACATTCGATTTGATGCCGCACATTGGGCAGGTGGATGGCATCTATTACGCCTTTGGCTACGGTGGACACGGGGTGGCGCTCGCCGGTTATCTGGGCCGGGAAGCCGCAGATTTAATGATAGGCAAGATTCAGCGCAGCCCCTTTGCCGATATTCCGCATCAGACATCTATTTTCTACCACGGTAACGCCTGGTTTTTGCCACCGGTGGCGATGTATTACCGTTTTTTGGACGCCGTATTGTAACAGGCACAGATGCTCTTGCCTCCCAGACAATAATCCGCCACAAATTAACACGAAAAAAAGTAACCGTTCACCCCCCTACCAGAATTATGTCATTCCCGCATGCTTTTAG
>CAYWSS010000942.1:0-1861 GCA_964460505.1 uncultured Caldilineaceae bacterium
GCGGTCAAGAGACCGGCCACAGCGCGATTTTGACGGGTTCACTGAATTTGTACCATTAATTAACCCCACCCCCAACTGCGCCAGATAGGCTGGCAGTTTGTCGGAGAACAGCCTGCCAGAAATGATAAGCGGGCGATGCGCTACCGGTAAACCCTGGAATTAAAACAGTGTCCCTTGCTGTAGGATTTGTGGATAGGTAACAGCTAACCCAACCATCTGTTTAAATCGGTTACACGTGGCGGGAGAATGACCGGAAAAATCGTTGTTGAAGAAGCCATAAATTGTACGAACACGTTCCAGGTTGGGCTGAATATTTTGCCACCGCCAGTCCAGTTGAGGTGACACATTTACCTGCTCACTGTTTTTCGTTCAAATTGTCCATGCCTTCCCAGGAGAGTCAGATAACTTTTTAGAGGAACGCCAAAATTGACCGCAACAGCATCACAAAAAATAAAATCTGTAGTTGTTACCGGCGCGTCAACCGGTATTGGCAAAGCGTGTGCCTTGTATCTGGATAAATTGGGCTGGCGTGTATTTGCCGGCGTACGCAAACCCACCGATGCTGACGCCCTTGAACAGCAGTCATCAAGCCGACTTACTCCCATTTTTGTTGATGTAACCAGGCAGGATTCCGTTAAAATTGCAGCGGAAAATGTAAGCCGGGTATTGGGAGACAATGGTCTGGCCGGGCTGGTTAACAATGCCGGCATTGCCCTTGGCGGACCCCTGGAATTTTTACCCATCGATAAAATGAAGCAGCAACTTGACATCAACGTTATTGGGCAACTGGCTGTTACTCAGGCTTTTTTGCCGCTGCTACGCCAGGGCCAGGGCCGAATTGTAAATATGAGTTCGATTAGCGGGCGGGTGGCAACGCCGTTTCTAGGCCCGTACGCCGCCTCAAAATTTGCCCTGGAGTCACTTACCGATTCCCTGCGCGGCGAGTTGCTGCCGTGGGGCATCGACGTAGTCAGCGTTCAGCCGGGGGCAATTGCCACTCCAATTTGGGACAAATCGCTGGCCGCCGGCCGGAACACACGTGATAAATTGCCGCCGGACGGTGAGAAATTATATGGCCAGGTTATGGATGGTATGTTGAATTCTATCGACCAGACAGGAAAAGGTGGTATTCCGGCGGATGAGGTGGCTAAAGTTGTGCATAAGGCCCTGATTGCTACCCGGCCAAAAACGCGGTATCTGGTAGGACGCGATGCAAAAATAGGTGCATTGTTGGCAAAGATATTGCCGGACCGGTGGCGCGATTGGGCACTGCGCCGAAGCAGAAGTTGAGCGGATATCCTTGGAAAATACAGCAATCAGCAACCAGATGCCGCCAATCAGATTTTAATTTTTGGCGGCATCCTTGAGAAACTGTCTGACTCTGTGTGTTACGCTGAGTAGCGGCTGTGACCGGGCATGTCATCTCGAACCGCAGGTGAGAAATCCCTGGAGGCGTGTCTATCAAGTTGGGTGTCTGGCAGGAAATAAACCGGGGCTGCTGCATTCATCAATCTTGATTTTATCTCTGTTTGCTCAGGGGTTTCACCCGCCCCGGAGTAAGCCGGGTAACAAATTTGAATGTACCCATTTCAAATAGACTTGTTGTGCAAGAGGCGTAGTCCGCACTGCGTAGCGTCAGGTGCGGGCGGGGTTCGGCACTGAGGATGCCTTACTTCGCTTAACGTACAACTACCTTGTTAAAGATGCATTACGTAACTATTACAAGGAATCTGCACAAAGTTTGCACATTTACGTGGTATACTCAAGTTAGAAAATGGGGAACCGTAAGAGTTTCTCAATTGTCAGATATATACTGAGATTAGTTTGAAACCGGAACTTTTAAGAAAGGTACTGTGTCATG
>CAYWSS010000943.1:0-1854 GCA_964460505.1 uncultured Caldilineaceae bacterium
GGGTGCGGCCGGTGAGGCGGTTGGCTGCGCCGGCGCCTCAGTTGATCCCGTACAGGCTGTTATTAAAATTACCGCCAGAATTAGTATACCTCCGGCGGCAAGATGTTGGGGGGTGTATCTAAAATAGTTTTTCATACAAGCTGCGCATGATAGCATTGAATGTGGTGGATGTCTAATAATTGGCGGGCAGTTTAGATATTACCTGAGCCTATGGTAAAATAGTTTGACTTATGAGCGAGCAGAATTTTAAGATTAGTGTCGTTGGACACGAATGGGCCATAGATTTATTAAAACGACAGCACCTTGCCGGGCGATTGCCGCAGTCTTTGTTGTTGACCGGCCCTTTAAATGCAGGCAAAGGGACTCTGGCCCAATATTGGGCCCAGTTTCTCAACTGCGTGGGCCAGACAAAACCCTGCGGGCGCTGCCTGTCCTGTCGAAAGGTGATTTCCGGCAATCATCCTGATGTTCGCATTTTGGATGATGACCACCAGGCCCTCAAAATTGATCAAATCCGCGCGCTTCAGCATGAGTTATCGCTGTCACCGGTAGAAGGGCAATATCGGGTAGCGGTGTTGTGCAATTTTGAGCGAGCCACGACCGGAGCGGCCAACGCCCTGCTCAAAACGCTGGAAGAACCGGCGTCGCAAGTGGTGCTTATTTTAACCGCGCCCGACCCCGGCAGTTTGCTGCCGACCATCGTTTCGCGCTGCCAAATGCTTACGCTCAGATTGCTGCCCTCAGAGCAAATCATTGCCGCTTTGCAGAACCGCTGGAATGTCTCGCCGGCGCAGGCCGAACTGCTGGCTCAATTATCTGCCGGCCGCCTGGGCTGGGCGGTGCGGGCGCTCACCGATGAAGAATTTATGGACAGGCGGGCGCAGCGTCTGGCCGATTTACGGGATTTACTGCTTATGCATCAGGCCGAACGGCTGGAATACGCCAAAAACCTCAGCCGGGATACAGCCGGTTTAAAAGAGGCGCTGACGCTGTGGTTAACCATTTGGCGCGATTTATTGCTGTTAAGCAGCGGCAGCCAAACCGGTATCGTCAATCTCGATTGGCAGGAGATACTGGTAAATATTGCCCAACACAGCAGTGTGTCTCAGGCCAGAGAGATGGTTTCGCGTTTGCAGGCCGCCCTGCTTAATTTGGATAGAAACGTAAACCCAAGACTTAATCTGGAGGTTCTTTTGCTGAACCTTCCCCGATATTCTACTATTGCGTAAAACAGAGGATTATTATGCCACGGATTGTGGGTATTAGATTTAAACCAGTTACAAAAATATATTATTTTGATCCCCATTCGCTGGATGGGCTAGAGGAAAATTCGCGGGTGATTGTTGAAACCGCCAGGGGGACTGAGTTGGGCACGGTGGCGCAATCTGTTCGCGACGTGCCGGCCAAGGAAATCAAGGGGAAACTGAAGCGGGTGGTTAGACGGGCGACGCCGGTAGATTTAATACTGGCCCAGCAACAGAAAACTAAAGAGCATAAGGCATTGGAAAAATGTGCCGAAATAGCAAAAGAGATGAAAGTGCCCATCAAGGTGTTTGGGGTAGATTACAGCTTTGATGGCTCCCGGTTGGTTGTATCTTTTACCGCCGAACAGCGCGTGGATTTTAGAGACCTGGCCAAACAACTGGCCCGCACTCTGGAAACGCGCATCGAAATGAAGCAGGTCGGCGCCCGCGACGAAACCAAACTGATTGACGGTTACGGCCGCTGTGGGCGCAGATTGTGCTGTTCAAGCTGGCTGACCGGGTTGCACCCCGCTTCGATTCGAATGGCCAAAAAGCCAAAACCTGTGCGACCACCGCGAGCGTGAGCGGGCGGGTGTGTGTGCGTTTTTAT
>CAYWSS010000944.1:0-1840 GCA_964460505.1 uncultured Caldilineaceae bacterium
CCTCTGGTTGTTTGGGTTTCTACTGGCCTTGTGCAGCGGTGGCGGTGGCGGTGGCGGTGGTAGCCCCGGCCCGCCGTCAAGCGGTTTTGAAGATTATTACAATGATATTCCCTCGACAGTGCCCCAAATTGATGTGCAGATGATTTTGGCCGCAATTGCAGTTTTAATTTGTCTGGCCCTGATCCTGGCCCTGATAGGTGTTGTAGTAAGAGCCGTAACCCGAACCGCTCTGATAAAGATGGTCCGGCAGGTCGATGAGACTGAGGCCGTAACCATCGGGCAAGGTTGGCGAATGGGGTGGTCCGGCGCCGCCTGGCGGTTGTGGTTGGTTGGTTTGGTTATCGGTATCCCCATGTTTATCGTTACCATTGGATTAGTTTTGCTGGCAATGTCCCCCCTATTATTAATGATAACTGGCGAAACCGGCCCGATGGTAGCCGGAATAATGCTCACCATCCTGGCCTTTTTGTTGGTAATGGCCGTGTTGATGGTAATAGGAGCAATTATTTCACCAATTCTGGAGTTAACCTGGCGGCATACTGTTTTGGATGGGTTTGGCGTGTTCGATAGTTTTGGACGCACCTTCAAACTAATTAATCGAAATCTCAAGGACGTGGTTATTGTGTGGCTGCTTATGTTTGGGGTCGGGTTGCTGTGGGTGATGTTGGTTTTTATCATTTTGTTACCGGTCTCATTAATTGCTGCCCTGATTTTGGGCGGAATTCCGGCTGCAGCCGTATACTTTATTTCGGGGTCGGGAATTGGGGCAGCGATTGCCGGAGTCCCCCTCGGTTTTATTGCGCTGATAGTGGTGATAACTTTCGGCAGCGGCCTGTATTTAATTTTCCAATCCTCTGTTTGGACGCTGGCCTATCTTGGCCTGCAAAAACTGGACGTAAGCCGAAGCCTTGGCATATCCGACTCTGATGTGCCCCCCAACATTGCATCCACCCACGCAGAAATATGAGCGCTTACCGTGAAACTGCACCCGGAAAGGTGATTTTATTTGGCGAACACGCCGTGGTGTACGGCCGGCCGGCCATTGCGGTGCCGGTTACCGATGTGTTTGCCGCCGCAGAATTAGAGCTTGCCCCACACGGCAGCGGCTTTCGAATTGTTGCCCCCGATTTGGGCCGGGACTGGCTGTTGTCTGATTCCGCCCCTAATGATCCTCTGGCAACGGCCATCCAAACTGCGCTGGCTCATTTTAATCAAGCTGAACCTCCCGATGTCGTATTGACCGTATCCTCCACTATTCCACTTGGGCGGGGGCTGGGCAGCGGGGCGGCAGTTTCCACGGCAATCGTGCGGGTACTGGCGAAATTTTTTGGAGAAATCCTGTCACCTGCCGGTGTATCGAAATTGGTGTTTGAAGTAGAGAAACTGTACCACGGCACGCCGTCTGGCATTGATAATACCGTGGTGGCGTTTGAGCAGCCGGTTTATTTTATCAAAGGCCGCCCCATTCAGCGGATGCGGGTTGCCCACCCTTTCACGCTGCTGATTGGGGATACCGGCGTAGCGGCCTCCACGCATGAAGTTGTAGGGGATTTGCGCCACCGGTGGCAAGACAACCCGGATCTGTACGAAGGGTATTTTGATGAAGTCAGCGTTATTGTCCGCCACGCAAAGCTGGCAATTGAACAGGAAATGTTTGACACGGTGGTGTTGGGCAAACTAATGAATGAAAACCAGGATGTGTTGGAATCGATGGGCATCTCCTCGCCGGAGTTGCAGCAGTTGGTGCCGGCCGCCCGGCAGGGCGGCGCCCGGGGGGGAAAACTGTCCCGAGGCGGGTGGGGGGGGAAAATGGTTGCCCTCGGTCCCCCCCGATGGGGGC
>CAYWSS010000945.1:0-1838 GCA_964460505.1 uncultured Caldilineaceae bacterium
GGTCAAGAGACCGGCCACAGCGCGATTTTGACGGGTTCACTGAATTTGTACGATTATGTTGCTACATTGAAACAATGCCGAAAATTTTGTTTAAAATGGAGTGCAATGTCAGCGGTTCCGTTTTTGGATTCTAAACTTTCAGCCGTTTGTAAATAATCTTGTAAAAAATTCCTTTGATTTTGCCGCTTCAGGTCTAAATGCCCCAATCACTAATCCATAACCAAATATGAGAAATACACTTAGTTCTAAGTCAAGTTCTAATTGACGGGTGTAGCATTTGGGCCTTGTGCCCTTTTTACTGCTGTAACAACGCCCACAAGGAACTTAACTACCCGTCAAAACAAAGTTGACTTAGAACTTAGGAATGAGAATTAATTAACTTACCTATTTCTTCTCAACTCACCAAACCCACTCAACTTTATTACGCAGATTCTTGCTTGACCTCGTCCTCCATCAGTTCGCGGCGCAGGATTTTGCCGACCATGGTTTTGGGTAACTCGTCGCGGAACTCCACAAATTTGGGTACTTTGTATTGGGCCAGGCCTTCGCGGCACCATTCTATCAGTTCTTCTTCTGTGGCGGTTTCGCCCTGTTTCATCACCACAAAAACCTTGGTGCGCTGATTGGCGCCTCCAACCGGTACGCCAATGGCGGCGGCTTCCAGCACTTTTGGATGTTCGTACAGCCGGTCTTCGATATCGCGCGGATAAACGTTGAAACCACCGGAGGCCAAAATCATCTCTTTTTTGCGGTCAACAATGCGGAAGTAACCTTCTTCGGTCATTTCGGCTACGTCGCCGGTGTGCAGCCACACTTTGCCATCGGCGTGGGTGCGCAGGGTATTGGCGGTTTCGGTGGGCATGTTCCAGTATCCGCTCATCACCTGTGGGCCGTGAATGCAAAGAATTCCATGTTCGCCCGGCCCCAACTCCTGCTCCTCTGTGGCCGTATCGACAATCTTTATGTCGGTATCGGGCAGGGGCAACCCAATGGTACCGATGATGCCCCCGCTGCCCAGCGGATTGGCGTGAGTCACGGGCGCGGCTTCGGTCAGGCCATACCCTTCAACCAGCGTGCCGCCGGTAATCTCCTGAAATTCCTGCTGCACTTCAACCGGTAATCCCGCCGCGCCGCTAATGCAAATGCGAATTGATTTTACATCGTACTTTCCGGCCTGGATATCGGCATCATTATTAATGCGGTTGTACAGCGTGGGGACACCGGGGAAAATTGTGGGTTTGTGGATATTGATAGAACTGAGCAGGTGAGAGAAATCGCGGGGGTTGGGGATTAACACCTGAGCGTGCCCGGAGAAAACCGCCAGATTCATGCAGACCGTCATCGCGTAACAGTGGATGAGCGGCAGCGCGGTTAACACCACTTCATTTTTCCCGGCCTCATCCAGGCCGGTAAGCCAGGTGGTTGCCTGCAGGGCATTGGCCACAATATTTTTGTGAGTAAGCTGCGCCCCTTTAGGCACGCCGGTGGTGCCGCCCGTGTACATCAGCACGGCATTATCATCAACAGAGATGTTAACGGGTTGGGGCGTAGTCGGCGCATGGCCCAGCACATCCTGAAACCAACTGGTGCCGGCGTCGCCGGAAATATCGACCCGGTGGCCGGTTTTCTTTTCTTTTGCCAGCGTAAACAGCGTCTTAAGCAACCCCGGAAAATATTCTTTGATATTGGCGACAATGACATGCTTTAGAGCGGTGTTCTCTCTAATCTGTTTAATATTGGGGTAGAGCAGGCTGAGGCTGACGGCCATAGTTGCCCCGGAATCCTTCCGCTGGTGTTCGCTGTAGCGGTGGACCTCGATAGTGTGACGCGGCAAATGG
>CAYWSS010000946.1:0-1833 GCA_964460505.1 uncultured Caldilineaceae bacterium
TATTAAACGGGCCGGAAATTGCTATCATTATCATCTCACTGATTTCGGACGAACCGTGGCTACCACCGCTCTCAAATTGCGAGAATTGGTTATTATTCCCCAGTTGGCTTCCTGCCCTACTCAATAACCAATTTTCTTGCACAAAAAACAAGCTTTTTACTGAAAAGTACCTAATTATTAACTTGATGCGTATGAAGTTCAGCCCTCCCCCCTTATGAGGGGGAGTTAGAGGGGAGTAAGGTGTTACGTCAGGAGTATCAATCCTGTACAGCCCTCAACATGGCGTCCCCATATCATCCAGCGAGAACAATTGGCGCGTGGTAGATACAAAAGCAGCCCCATTGCCGTTGGCCGCTTCTTTTTTAAGGCATCGGGTAGGTTGGTGCAGAATTTTGTTAACCAACCGGTGACTCATGGTCATCACCAAGGTGCGCTCACGCTCATCCAGATCCAGACGGTTAAAAAGGCGGTCTAACTCGCTCAGGCGCAACTGCTCGGCCTGTTTCCGCAACGTTGTAATGGTTGATACAACTTCCAGTGAAGCGTACCACTCCAGAAATTTCTGCATTTCTTCAGCAACAATCATTTCAACCCGGGGGATTTGCGCTTCCCGCTCGTGCAGGTTTTCGTCTGCCAGCCCTTGCAAATCGTCGATGTCGTGCAGATACACATTGGGCATTTGCAGTACGTCCGGATCAACATCGCGAGGCACGGCAATGTCTATGATAAAGAGAGAACGCTCCTGACGATATGTCATGGCCGGTTCTAATAATTTGCGGTTCAGAATAGCGTGCGGTGCTCCGGTGGAAGTGATGATAATATCAGACTCGACGATTGCCTGCGGCAGTTGCTGAAACGAGATGGCCCGGCCGTTCCAGGCCTTGGCCAGACGTGCTGCGTTTTTAAAGGTGCGGTTGGCTACCACAATATTAGCAACGCCCCGTTTTTGCAACGCCCGCACCGCAATGGCCCCCATCTCGCCGGCCCCAACAAGTAACACCTGCCGCTGCGACAAATCTCCCAGCAGCCGGGTAGCCAGGCTTGCTGCCACCGAACTGACAGAAGCGGAGTTAACCCCGATGGCCGTTTCGGTGCGGGCGCGTTTGCCGGCGTGAATGGCGGCCCTGAATAACGCCGAAAGCACTGTTCCGGCCGCCTGTTGCGCCAACGCGGCCTCGTAGGCATCTGTAATTTGCCCCAAAATTTGCGGCTCCCCCAACACCATCGAATCCAGCCCCGAAGCCACCCGCATTAAATGATGCGCGGCTTCTTCGTTGTGGCAGGTATAAAGATAATCGTCAAAACTCTTCGAGGGAGCGCCACAGGTGTGACCCAAAAAATTGATGATGGCATTTTGGGCTATCCGGGGGTCATCTACCAGGGCGTAAATTTCCAGGCGATTGCATGTAGACAGGATAACGCCTTCTTTCACATCTTCCAGTTGTCCCCGGGTATGGTTCGCGCCAAAGTGGGTCAGGGCCGAACGCAACACCTCCGGAGAAAATGTATGTTGCTCTCTAATTTCTATGGGCGCAGTTTTGTAACTGAGCCCAACAAGCAGAATGTTCATGGGGTTCTCCCTATTTAAACTTGACTTCTATCTCAAAAATTCCGTTTCCCGGCCGGCCTCTTTTACAACTAAAGGCAGATAGATGGTGACAGGTAACTGTTGCTCACTTGTTGACGGCCCCAACCGGGGGCCGCCATTTTTTACCAGCAGCGGCAGGTAGATAGTGGCTGGGGCCGGCGCCCGGGCCCGAGCCCCACTGAGCGGGTGGGCGTGTCGCGCGTAACATCTCGCGGGTGTCTCGCTCACCCGATCTCGCATCGATA
>CAYWSS010000947.1:0-1823 GCA_964460505.1 uncultured Caldilineaceae bacterium
CCAGGGTGTTGAGCAGGGTTGGCCCGCAGTCGTGCGCCGGCACGGATAAATTCTCGTCGGCCGGCGCGCGCTCGACAATGGTGAGCCAGATGGCATTTTCTGTAAAATTGAGCGTACTTTGTCCCAGTTGTGCCTGAAAACGGATGTCCGGATGGTGGGGAAATTGTCCAACATTTTCAACAAACATAATTGGCATATGCTTTGCCTGAGCCGTAATTGGCGCCGGTGGATGAGTTGATAACAGCAAAACAACTACAATAGAGTAGAGCAAAAATCTGTTTACTCTGCGGGCGAAAACTTGTTGCACGTTCATGATTAACCTCCCAACGTTATACCAAGAAGCGCTATTTTGATTTCCCCCCGAATTTTTACCTTTCATCTACCGGCAACGATGGTGACTGAAACAATGTTGCGGTCCAGCCTGTGTTAAATCTTAAGGTACGAATGGGGCCGGCTGCGCCAACATTAGCGTAAGCCATCCAGGCTCCCATAATAAATGCGGCATCGGCAAAACCGGGCGGAACAATGACAGTGTGTGCCAGCAGCCCGTCCACAAAACCTTTGTTTTTTGCCGCCTCATTTGCCAAGGCCACCACGTTTGCTATTTGGGGTGGCAAGGGTCTGTTTAGGTTAAAATGACAGGGTAGATGGATTTCGGTCACTTCATCAACCCTGGTTTCTTTGCGAATTTGAACTTTGGTGACGTCGGTGAGTTCGCTGGACGAAAAATTGACAATCAATAATCTGTTCGAGGGTTTCTGTTCCTTTGAGTTCGATATTTTCATAGCGCGTTGCTCCGCTTTAGGTAAACTGGTAGAAACTTGTGCGAATACGGAGAACCGGGATTTTGGCATTTTCTCTACAATTCTTGTTTATAGGCTCCCAAACTGGTTCCGGACGCTCGTTACGAGCGTTGCCCGATGCCGGATTGCCTGCCTGGACGAGTGGATGGTTTTTGTGTTTTGGAGGGGGTAAAGACGCCCATTGCCATAAAAACACCAAGCCCTATCAACCCAAAAATAATGATGCCCGCAGCCACAACCCACCACGGAAATGAAGAATCAGCGGCAACTGGAGCTCCGGGCGTTGCGTTTTCTTCTCCAATAGTCAGGCCGGTTAACTCTGCCGGGATAATTTGCAGGCTGACTGCCACCAGTTTTGCATCGGCAATATCTATTGTGGATGGCGCAGCTTGCAATACATCAAACGAAACTTGCGCCAGTGGGCCGGTGCCGCTTACGGCTGGAGCGGGATTGAGCAAGGTCATGGCAAACAGGATGGTTCCTTCATCGGGATTGGCCTGGTTTATCACAACAAAGCCCTGATTTGACGGCAAGAAATTGCCGGCATCAATCTGGATTCCCTGTTGCTCCGGATTTGCATCAACCACCGAAACCACCGCCGGGTCGTATTTCAGCTTAAATTCCACGCCGTACAACTCCGCTGCGTTTTCTGCGACCACGTCAACCGTAAGCGAATTTTTGGTGGCCGCAACGGGCTGCAGATAAACTTTGGCTCCGCCGCTTTGGGCAAATGTTGGTACAACAGATGAGGCGATGAGGATGAGCAGCACCAGAAAAATCAAGCTTGCTTTGGACAATAGCTTTTGCAATAAAACAGTCATATTTGTTGCCTCCAAAAAAATTATTTGATGTATCTATTCCGGGCGAGCCGAACGCTGCGTAAAAAAGATTAAACCACCAGGGGCGCAGAGAATACAAAATTTTCTTGGTGAACTTTGCGATAATCTTTGGCCTCTTTGTAGTTAATTTTGTAACTACTTAGGCACACACCTTTGTAGCCGCTATAGTAGCGTCCTTTTG
>CAYWSS010000948.1:0-1821 GCA_964460505.1 uncultured Caldilineaceae bacterium
GGACCGGGTGACTTTGAGAGAGTCATAGTGAAAGGTGTGCTGAAACACAAGCGGGGCCCGGCCCAGCTCATCGCGGCGCTGGTCGTCAACCGGCCAGTGTCGCCACAGAGCCACCGGCGGGCGGTCAACGGCCTCGCCGGCAATGGTTGCTTCTAATCGTTCTCTCTTTCGTATTTTGGACATTGGATTCCTCCTTGCAGTCCCATTTCAAACGTAATTCAACGAAGTTCATACGTTTCCAGCATATATCTTGACCAACATATCTGTTAGATTTTAAGTAACAAATTTTCTCACGATTGGAGCCATGATAAAATGGAATGGATAGTAAAACTTTTGGTATTATGGTTCAGTAGTAGCGTGGTCATTCTTGCCACGGGCTGGTACCTGACCGCCACGATAAAACCCTATTTTCCCAAATGGTGGGCGCGGCACATCGTTAGCGATGACACGTATTGGTAGTTATTTTTAACGGGTTGCCAAACTCAGTTTGGCAACCCGATTGTGTGCCAAAACTTGAGTTTTGGCACAAGCGTTTGTGCTGGACCTACCCAAATCGCAATTCGTCTTTAACCGTTCGATACAGCGTATCGGCTTTAAGCTCGTGCAGGGCGTAGCAGGGGGCATTGAGCTCTTCGGCCAGTGCCTGGGCCAGACCCCGGTCAAAACTAACGTGCTCCATATTTATTACCACCGAGCGAATGTTCTCTTCCATGATGGTTTTAGCCACGCGATGCGCCTCTTCCTGGGCGGGCAGGTCAGACATTGAGACGTTGCCGGCTCCATCGGTGAGCAGAATCATCATCGGCATCACTTCCGGGTGCAGCCGCACTTGCTGCAAGAGAACCCGCTGGGCCAGATAAAGACCGGCGGACAGGGGCGTTTTGCCGCCGACCGGCACATCGGCCAATGCTTTTTTGGCCAGTTCCACGCTTGAGGTGGGCGGCAGCACCAGCCGGGCCTGCTCCTTTTGAAACACCACCAGCCCTACCTGGTCGCGGCGCTGGTAGGCATCCAGCAGCAGGCTCATGATTGCGCCTTTGGTGGCTTCCATCCGTTCGGCGGCGGCCATGCTCCAACTGGCGTCCACCACAAACAGTATCAGGTTTGAGGCCCGCCGGACGCGCACTTTATCGTGGATATCCTGCTTTTCAACAGCCAGGGCGCGGTTAGTGCGGTCTCGTTGGGTTTGGTAGGGAGCAGCGGCCCGCAGGGTGGCATCAAAGGCCACATCTTTGGGGCGTCCCCGGGCGGGGCGGGCCTGAATGTAGCGGCCACGCTTGCGGTCTGTTTTGGTGTAGCTGCGTTTGCCCGCGGTGGGGCGGGTCATGCTGTCGATGGGGGTTTGCAGTTTCCGGGGCATAAAATCCTGCCCAACGGTGACGGGGTTGTTGGCTTTACTGTCGTCGCCGGAAGATTGCTCGGATTGGGGTTGTTGCGGTGCCCCCGTAGGTGGGGGTACCGCTGATTGGTCTTCCGTCAGGTCAGTATCGTTTTTTTTTCCTCGGTGGTGGTGGCCCCTTCACCGGCGGTGGCCTGCTGCTGCATTTCGGCCTGCTCCTGCTCGGTGGCTTCCTGTCGAATCTGCTCCAGCCGTTCGGCCAATTCCTGAAATTGAACGGTGGTATCCTGAAAGGGCTGTCGCTTGAGGCGATGCGGCAGAGCCAGCTCTGCGCCAACCAAAATATCCATTCTGTTAATCTGGCTGCGGTTGTTGAAGGCGGCATTGGCCAGCGCTGTTTTTAAGATAACAATGTCAGCCCGGTGACCATCAACCTTCAAATCGGCCATCAATTCGGCAATGGTGAACAGGTCTCGTTTGGT
>CAYWSS010000949.1:0-1819 GCA_964460505.1 uncultured Caldilineaceae bacterium
CGTGCGGGAATAACATACTTAGCGCCATATCCGGCAGGGGGTGTGAACGGTTACTAAATTTTTGGGTTCAACAGATATTTTAAAAGCAATACCGCAAAAGCCATCAGGTAAATTAAAGTGACCGGCACTTTTAGGGCCACTGAAAGTAGACCTGTATCTATATTTTAAGGGCCGGTCACTTGTAACCTGCCGAGTTTTGCGGAACTGCTTTTAAAGCCTTGATACCCGGCCAGATTTTTGACAATAGTTTTTTGCTGTGTTATTATCGCCTTTTGCGCAATGGTTACTACCATTATAAGAAACCTCTTAATCTCAATCTGTTAACCAATGGTAACCGTTCCCCCCCTCGTTCCAACGCAGGAGGGGGGGAACGGTTACAACCAATGCTCCGGTAAATGGTTGGCTCATCCAGAGCTTGCCGTTACGGAGATTTTTTTTTGAGAGTATTGGTACAGATGTTCAGAAAAACATTTTGAATTTTGTAGGGGCGAACCCTTGTGGTTGCCCTTTGGGGCAACCACAAGGCGCTGCCCCTACCCAAAAACATTACCTGAATATCTATACAGGCACGTTGGGTACAAGAAGGTTAACAAACTATAGCAACGTGAGGAGATAAACTTGTGACCGTAGCTGTAACCGGCTCTATGGCATTTGATTATATTATGTCTTTTCCCGATCAATTTTCCCGACACATTCTGCCGGATCAAATTGAGAAACTATCCGTTAGTTTTTTGGTTGATTCTATGCGTCGGGAACGGGGAGGAACCGCAGGCAACATTGTTTACAATCTGGCCTTGCTTGAGCAACCCTCCCTTTTAATGGCCACGGTTGGCCAGGATGCACCGGAATATATTGCCGGCTTGCGCGCTCGCGGCGTAGATACCAGCGGCGTGCTGCAACTCTCCAACGAATTCACCGCCTCATTTTTTGTTAGTACCGATCAAATCAACAACCAAATCGCGCTTTTTTATACCGGCGCCATGGCCAGAGCCAGACAAATCAGCTTTACCGACCAGGATTACAAAGCCATCAAGGTTGCCATCATTTCCCCCAACGATCCGGAGGCCATGGTTAAATATGCAAAAGAATGTTGCCAACTGAACATTCCTTACATTTATGACCCCAGCCAGCAAATTCCACGCCTCAAACCAGAAGATCTGGTCGAAGGCATGGAAGGGGCAAAAGTGTTGATGGTCAATGATTATGAATTTGAAATGATCAAAAAGAAAACCAGCCTGAGCGATGACGACATTAAGCAAAAAGTCGAAACTATCATCATTACCAGGGGTGAAGCCGGCTCAGTCATTCGTACCAATGATGGGGAAATTGGTGTCCCTTCCGCCACCCCTTCGCGCGTGGCCGAACCTACCGGCGCGGGCGATGCCTATCGAGCCGGTATCATCAGTGGGATGATGCGGGAGTATCCCTGGGAAGTTGCCGGGCGGTTGGGTTCGGTGGTGGCCGTTTATGTGTTGGAGCAGCACGGCACGCAGCGTCACACCTACACCCGCCGGCAGGTGGCCGACCGTTATCGCCAAACGTTTGGCGACTCGCCGGAGTTGGTAGATTTTGTAAACCATGCAGGAAAATAATAGGTAACAAAATTTCGTATCCTCTCCAAAAAATAGGGGGAGCGAGGCCTGAGCTTGTCGAAGGCCGTTGGTTTCGACAAGCTCAACCAACTTTACCCTTACTTTTGGAGGATACCAAGTTATAATTGACGGGAACTATTTCAAGGAGAAATCTTCCGTTCAAACTTGATTCGGGTCTTTGGTATTTTCCGTGGTGTAGCGGCAGGTCTTGTGCCTGCCTTGGGCAA
>CAYWSS010000950.1:0-1815 GCA_964460505.1 uncultured Caldilineaceae bacterium
AAGTTAAGTCCTCCCCCCTCAGGAGGGGGGAGTTAGAGGGGGGTAAGTAGTTACAAAAAATCGAGAAAACCTTTACGAACAGAAAAAATCTTGTAAGTCTTGTAAATCCTGTCTAAAAAACCGATGTGGCCCGTTTTCTGTCCTTCAAATACCAGTCACCACGTCGCACTAACCGAAAACCAAAATAGGGCACCCGCTTTTCCGGTTGGAGGGGCGTAACCTCGTTGACCAGTGGATCCCACAGGTTGGGATGAAACTCTGGCCGGGGCACGCCCAGCCCCACCAGTTGTTTTTCCTGGCGCACCCACTCCACCAACCCGCCCCGCATCAACGAATAATCGAGCATGGTGCGGATGTGCAGATTCTCCTCAAAATTGGCGATGATGGACAGCGCCGCGCCTTCCAGCGCATCGGTCAGGGGGCGTTGCCGGGGCGGCGGCTCTTTTTTGAGCGCGCTCATAATTGCCCGCCATTCCTCGGCCGTAGGCAGATCGAACCCCTTGCCCAGCCAGCGGGCAAAGATCAGCGCCTCTTCCGGCAACACGCCGGACACAAACAACTGCTCCCGCTCCTCGACCGCGAACGTTTCCGGCGAAGTTGCCGGATTGAGAGCCAGCATCTCCTGGTACTGTTTCTGTTTGACCCGTGGCGAGGCGGCCACAAACTGCTCAAACTGCCCCTTGGTGATGGGCAGCAAATGCACCTCTACCCCAATTTTTTCTATGGCAATCATCGGAAAGTTTGTTTTATCAAATGAAATGAGCATGGCAATTTACCGTTGTTGGCCAAAATAAGAAGTGCTTGACGTTTTTCTTTTTGACTGTCACAATGTCTAATGACAATAATTTATTATATTGCCGGCAAAAGGAACATGGTATGATTACCAGTAAAATCGGGCGGCGCGGTCAAATTACGCTGCCACGAATGATCCGGCAATGGCTGGATTTGAAAGAAGGCGACCGGGTCGCTTTTGTTAAGCGGGATGATGAAATAGTTTTGCAGCCACTCAGCCAAACTCTGCTTGATCTGCGAGGCAGCATCTCCGTATCCACCCCGCAGGATTTTGACGCTATCCGTCACCAGGTTGTTCAGGCTCGCGGCTAAAAAGGCACGGAAGATGAAGCCTGAACGGGTTTTTGTTGATACTAACCTGTTTCTTCGCTATTTAACCAACGATGTTCCGGTTCAGGCAGACGCCGTTGAGCAATTATTGCATCGCGCCGCAAAAGGTGAATTGGTGCTGGTTAGCAACACATTGGTTATTGCCGAAATTATCTGGACATTAGAGTCGTTTTATAAACTTTCCAAAGTGAACATACGGGAAAAAATTCCGGCAATACTCAATACCCCTGGTCTGAATGTGGCAAACAGCCACCGTGTGCTGCAAGCCATAACCACATACGCCAAAAAATATCGACTTTATCGATGCCTACAATGCCGTCTGGTTAATGGAACAGCAGATGGTACACCTTCGACAAAAAACATTTTTCCCGGATATCCGGCATCACCGTGCGCGTACCGGGTGAAGATGCTCCGGCCTGATTACCCAGCAAACCTGACAAGTGATCAAATTACCTCACGCCCTCTTTGCTAAACTCAACCTTGCTACCGGACACTTTTTGATGAAAATTCACAAATTAACATAACAAGGGTATCTTTTCAAAAAGAGGGGGAGGTATCCTTCGACAAGCTCAGGATGCGCATCCTGAGCTTACCGAAGGGTGTTTAACCCCGGATTATTGAGAAGGTACTAACAATATTGAGATTAGCTTGAAACCGGAACTTTTAAGAAAAATGAGGGATCATGCCTGAATG
>CAYWSS010000951.1:0-1783 GCA_964460505.1 uncultured Caldilineaceae bacterium
AGGCACAAAACGTTTTTTACACCCATGGCTGCCGCTCCCAGCAAATCTCCCTGAATGGCGATGCGGTTGCGGTCTCGGCAGGCTACTTGCAGCACCGGGTCGTACCCGGCCCGGGTGAGTAGGGCGCAGCAACCTATGCTGCTCATGTGGCAGTTGGCCCCGGAGCCGTCGGTGGCGTTAATGGCATCGCATACCTCCGAAAGCACCAGCGCGTTTTTATACACATCTTCGGGGTCGGCGCTGTCGGGGGCGTTCAGTTCGGCGGTTACGGCAAAAAATCCGGCGCGAAGAGCTTGCTCCAGACGGCTGCCGGCTTTCATCACTTCATTTTCCATGGGGCTGTCCCTTTGCAATCCGTTGCCAGCCCGTTGGAAATTTCATATCGATGCCTTCAGCCATATTGACCCAGGATGAGGTGTTGTGCAAACTGCGGTTGACCGGTGGCTGGACGAGCTTGATTTCTTCGCTGTACAGCTTCATTTCCTGGCTGCGTTCCCAGGCTTGCACCCAAATGCAGGGTAATTCCGGGATGACTTCGCAGTGCCCATTAGCCCGAACGCCGCCACACGGGCCGTTGCGTAAATTTTTGGGGCAGGTCATGGGGCAGGTCATGCCGGTGCTGTGCAAGATGCACTGGCCGCACATCCGGCAGTTGAACATCCACCCTTTTGCTACCTTTTCGCCGGGCACCATCAATTTTTTGGCAAAACCAGGCAGATACGGATAGATTTTGAGAAAGGCGCTTTCGGAAAAGGCGTATATCGATTCCAGTAAGCGGGGGTGGTTTTTTAGCCACTCGCTGCCCGGCGCCCGCCGGGCTTCTTTTAATGAACTGCTCATCAGACCTGCCTTATTATTCGGTAATGCCCATCAATTTTTTGGTCAGCCGCACAGCAGCGCTGGCATCGGGGGCAAAGCCGTCCGCCCCGACCGTGTCACAATATTCCTGAGTAACCGGTGCGCCACCGACCAAAATTTTGACCTGGTCTCGCAAGCCGGCTTCGGCAATGGCTTCGATGGTGGTTTTAAACATGGGCATGGTGGTGGTGAGGAAAGCACTCATACCCACGGCCTGGGGTTTGTGTTCAATAATGGCCTCGATAAATTTCTCCGGCGGTGTATTTACGCCAATATCGATCACGTTAAACCCGGCGCCTTCCAGCATAATGTTGCATAGATTTTTGCCGATGTCGTGGATATCTCCCTTTACCGTGCCCATGACAAAGGTGCCAACGGGTTTGGCTCCGCTTTCGGCAATGAGTGGTTTGAGAATATTCATTGCCCCGGCCATTGCGCGGGCGGAAACGAGCATCTCCGGCACAAAATATTCACCCATTTCAAATAGCCGGCCCACCTCTTCCAGGGCCGGGATGAGGGCCTCAAACAACAGGGTCAGCGGCTCCATGCCCAATTCCAGCCCCTCGTTAGTCAGTTCTACAACCGGGTCGGCTTCGCCATCCAGAGTGTGCTCGTAAAGTGTATCCAGAATTTCTTTTTCCCGACTCATTTAATCCTCCTGATCTTCCTGTTTTTGATTTTCAGCCTCGGCGATTGAGGCGTGAATTCTGTTTTAGTATCGGTTCGTTGTCGATGGGTATTGATAGCTATCCACTTAAGGCGAGACAAAAATTTCGGTTTTGGATTGTTTTGCACCGCGTTGTCGCGAAGCGGGGATTAACGCACCTAAATTTGTCGAGGCTATTAATACCTTGGTGAAGAGTATACAACAATCAGGTTGTCAGTGAAATGGTTATATTGGTAATGGTTTGTATAATTTGGCAAT
>CAYWSS010000952.1:0-1783 GCA_964460505.1 uncultured Caldilineaceae bacterium
GGTCAAACACGTAGGCGCAAAATAGATTGTATGGTCGCGCTTTGTCCGCAGCGGCTTTCGCCAACAATGCCAACCACCTGGCTGGGAAAGACGTCCAAATCTACGCCATCCACAGCCTTAACATTGCCTTCATCCAGGCTGAACCAGGTTTTCAGGTTTCGTATTGATAGAAGTGGTTCTTGGTTATTCATGCATTACTCGCAAATCAGGATTTTAGATTTTGGATTTCAGGATACGTTCCCACGCAGAGCGAAGGAACGAGAAAAAGTTAATCAAAAATCAAAAATCGTAAATCAACTGTACGGGTCGGCGGCATCGCGGATACCATCGCCCAGAATATTCAAGGTTAATACGGTAATGATTACCATCAGGCCGGGTAATAACAACCACGGAGCCAGGGCAATGGATTGCAGGTTTTGAGCCTCTTGCAGCAATACACCCCAGCTAATGGCCGGCGGTCGCATACCCAGGCCCAGGAAGCTGAGAAAGGTTTCGGTGATAATCATGACCGGGATGGCCAGCGTGCTGGCGGCAATAATATGGCTGGTAAAAGTTGGCACCATGTGCCTGAAAATGATGCGCGGCTTGGTGCATCCAATTAGCTGGGCGGCCAGCACAAAATCCTCCTCGCGCAGCGAAAGGAATCGCCCGCGCACCTCGCGCCCCAGTGTGGTCCAGCCCAGCAGCGACAGAATGACGGTGATGGCAAAGTAGGTTTGCTCCACGGACCAGTCGCGGGGCAGGGCTGCGGTGAGCGCCATCCAGATGGGGATGGGCGGCAGCGATTGCAGCAGTTCGATAACGCGCTGAATAATGAGGTCGGGCAGTCCGCCAAAATAACCGGAGACACCCCCAATCAGCACGCCCAGAAAGATGCTGAGCATCACCGATACCAGCCCAATTGAGATGGACACCCGCGTGCCGGCCATCAACCGGGACCATTGGTCGCGGCCCAGCCGGTCGGTGCCCAGCAAATGGAATTTTTGCCCGCTTTCCGGGTCTTCCACTCCAAACAGGTGGATATTGGTGGTGAACAACCCCAGCACTTCATATTCGTATCCCCGGGCAAAGAGCTTGACCGGAATGATTTCTTCGTTGGGAATCCATTCCATCATTAATGTTTTTGGGTTCCGCCGCCCTTCAACATCGTACACGTACAGAAAAGCGCCATCCGGCCCAAAAAAGCGCAGCCACTGGGGCGGCACAAAAGAGCGCAGGGCATCACTCTCGTGGGGAAGCAGCGTGCTGTAAAACCCCGGAAACAGGGCGATGGTGGCAATGAAGATGACAACAAAGCCACTGGCCAGCGCCAGCCGGTGTCGCTTAAATCGCCACCAGACCAGCTTCCAGTTAGGGGCAACGTAAACTGCTTCGGCATCGCGCTCCAGGTTGGGAATTTTGACGCCGGAATCGTCACCGGCGGGCGGCACGTTTTGAGGGTCGGATACGGGGGGAGCGATGTTTATGGACATAATTTACTGGCCCTCCATCCGAATACGTGGGTCGAGCCAGGCCAGCAGGATATCAGATATCATCGTGCCGATAATGGCCAGAAGACAGTAAATCAAAATAATAGTGCCGGCCAGAAACATATCCTGGGTGATGAGCGACCGCAGCAGCAGCGGGCCAATGGTTGGCAGGTTAAGCACCGTGGCCACAATAACGCTGCCGGAGAAGAGCAGCGGCAGGTACCAGCCAATGGTGCTAACCAGCGGATTCAAAGCCAGCCGCACCGGGGATTTCATAATCAGACGCCATTCAGACATGACATTAGAGCCGGCTG
>CAYWSS010000953.1:0-1780 GCA_964460505.1 uncultured Caldilineaceae bacterium
CGTCACACATGATCATGTCTTTGCCCCACGCCCCCGAGCCCACCCCAAGCTCACGCTCCTCCAGCAGCGATTCTTCGATAAATGAGCGAAAGCCGGCCGGCTGCCAGTGAAACGGCGGAATCGAACCGACTTCGTAACCGGTCACACGTTTGACCGTTTCAGGCCGCGCCATTTTTATGTTGCGCGACCCCAATGCTTTTTTCAACAGGCCCGATTTTGCCGATTGATTACCCGGCAGCATCACCAGGGTGGCCTCACCCTCACCCGTTTCAAAAACCAGTGTTTTTACCATCTGGTGCTCCCGAAAGCCAAGGGCATTGGCAACGCTGGCTGCGCCCTTTTCAATTGAGGTTGAGAACGCGCGCTCCTCATACGGAATATTCATTTCATCCAGGTATCTGCACGATGATAGTTTCATAGATATCCTCCAACTGTTACGCAACATCCTGCGGATGTTTGTCCTGAATCAACTCCGCAGCAGAAGCGTTTGAATCAACCTGCCCGATGGTTTTGCAGCCGGGAATGACGCAGGTTACTGCCGGGTTTTGCAGGCACCAGGCCAGCGACCAGGGGGCCATGGCTACACCTGGGGGCACTTCTTCCTGCCGAATTTTTTGAACCAGCGCCAGCCGCCGTTCTACCTCATCGGAGACCCGGGAAGCGCGCACATCGGTGGGGTTGGTAAACTTTGTGCCGGGTTTGTATTTGCCGCTCAAAAACCCGCTGGCCAACGGTACCCGAGCCAGCACGCCCAGATCATTCTCCCGGCACAAGGGCAGGCTGTCTTTCTCCGGTTTTCGATCCAGCCGGTTGTAAACAATCTGAATAACCCCGGCTCCAACTTCGGCAGCCCGCCCAATTTGATACGTGGGGTTAAATCCGCCGCTCACGGAAAGTCCCAAATGTCGAACTTTGCCGGCCTGCACCTGCTCGGCAAGCATTTGCCACAACGCGTCGTTATCAAACACGTCATCGGTGCCGGAGTGGAATTGGTACAAATCAATGTAATCGGTGCGCAGCGCTTTCAGTGACGCTTCAAGTTGCCGGCGCACTTCAGCGGCGGACCACACCTCCTCTCGCTGCAAGTGGCCCGTAAACTTGTGACCAAATTTAGTGGCAACCACCCACGATTCCCGGTCAGATTCAATGCTTTGCCCAATCAAATCCTCCGAGAGATGGTCGCCGTAACATTCGGCGGTATCTATCAGGTTGATGCCCGCCTCTTTGGCCCGCCCCAACAATTGATTAACCTCTGGCGGGCTAAAGGGCTTGCCCCATTCGCCGCCAAATTGCCAGGCCCCAAAACCTACCACAGATACCTTTAAATCGGTTCGCCCCAGGCGTCGATATTTCATCAGTTTTTCTCCTCGTATAAAATGTTCGTGGTCAGATACGCAGCGCAGTGGACCTTCGGTCATCTAACGCCACTCCGCTATCGCTGCGAGGCTGACTACGAGCGGGTAATATCTCCTTGTTCTAACTCAAGTTGCCACCTGTGCGCCAAACCGGAGAGCTGGGAGCAGAAAGTAGGTCTTGTGGCTTTCTTTAGTGTGCCAGGGATAATAGGCCTGACATTGTTCCATTGCTGAAAAAACATGAACTAATCCGGGCTGTTCACCCCGTTCTTTAACAATCTTTTTGATTCGTTTTTCTTTGCGGAACGCTTTTGGTTTGCGAATGAATTCTATCTCTAATCCATTTTCTTTGGCTATTGTTTCAGCATTTGTAACTACTTACCCCCCTCTAACTCCCCCTCAGGAGGGGGGAGGACTTAACTTCC
>CAYWSS010000954.1:0-1780 GCA_964460505.1 uncultured Caldilineaceae bacterium
GCTGCCCATGCCTATACCGCCCGGGAAGCCTACCCGCTCGAACTCTTTGGCTGCGCTTTTTATTTGGGCGACAACCTGCCGGCAAAAACCGGGGTTTTCAAAGGCATACGCCAATTCAATAGGGGTGGCATTCATGGGTTTGGCAACGGGAATCCGGACATCGATGCTGATGGCATCGGCCTGCACCCCCAGATTCTGGGCGTTGATATTCTGGCTGATCAGCGTGGGGTAAAAATCACGCAGTTGGTTAAACCCCACAATCAACATGCCGGCGCTCGTGTCCAACCTGCCCTTTACCAGCGACTCCGGGGCCAGACAGGTGGGATGAACGGCCCCGGCTCCGCCTGGCAGCAGCCAGTTTTTATTGATGTCACCCTGATAATCAAGGGCGGGGTTGACCAATTCCAGAAAGGCATCCAGGCCGGCTTTAATATTTTCTTTGCCAACCTGGGTGTAGGGGTGGTTGGGGTGGGCCGCCAGAAAATCATCCATTTTGGCGGCGGGGTTTGTGACCGGTTCCCGAGAATTTGCCGGATGGTAGCCCAGCACATCCACACAGCCCGAGGCCAGCAGCAGCGCTCCAATGCCCTTTGATACCAGCTGCACTTTTTGCCCCGCTTTTGCCAGAAGGCAGGCGGTGGTCAATCCGGCGGTTCCGGCTCCAATTACAATAGTATCATATCGACTGGCGATGTTGCTCATCGCGCATCTCCATTTGATTCATCAATCTCAAAATAGCCTTCGGTTTCAACTTCACCCAGGCGGGCGCTGTCTACGCCGCTTAAACCGGTGGGCAGTTTGTCCAGCCCCAGCAGGCCCAGATAGATGCCTGCATCAAGCTCAACCTGGCGCAGGTGCCGGCCCCACAACACGGGCTGCATCCCTTTCCAGCGTTCCTGCAGAAAATCAACCAGGGCTTTGTTGGCTTCGGGAGCAGTCAGCTTTTTGTGTTCGTGCATAATGCCCGCCACGCGATAGGTGCAAAACCCACCCTGGCACGGCCCCATGCCCACCCGCAAGTCGCGGCGCAGGTCGTTGATGATGTTTCGGTCGCTGCGCTCAATTTCAGCTTCAATTTGGGGACGGGTTACAATTTCACATTCGCAGATAAGCTGGCCGGCCAGCTCTTTTCGTTCCAGTTTGTCCAGTCGCCGGCCCAGCGTAAAATATTTTCTTGGTGCGTGGGAGGGCAGAAGGACGGTATTTGCGGTCTGGCATGGTCGCTCTGCGCCCAGTTTTTGGCAAACCAAATCTACGGTATCCTCGGCCATTTTGCGGTAGGTGGTCCATTTACCGCCGGTAATGGTCACAAATCCGTCTACGCCATCGCGGGGGGTGTGGTCCAGCAGCGCGTATTTTCGGGTAACTTTTCGCAGGTCAGCGCCGGCGGTGGTTTCCTGGTACAGGGGCCGAACGCCGGCCCAGGCCCGCAGCGCGCGGAATTTTTTAAACGAAGGGATAATCTTTTCCCCCATAGCCATCATTTTTTCTACTTCCCAATCTTCAATGGAGTAATTGTCCGGATTGGGAACTTTTACAGAGGTGGTGCCGATGGCGGCAATGGAGCCAACAGGCACCAGAATATCGCCATCGCCGGCGGGGCCGCAGCGGTTGATGACGGTGTTGACCATGCGATAATTCATGGCCACCATGGTGCCTTTTCCGGCGTAAACGGTAACATCACAACCGGCCATTTTTGCCAGGTGTCCGCCCCAGGCCCCGGCGGCATTTATCACCCACTCAGCTTCTCTCATAAGTTCTTCGCGTGCGATGGCTGGTT
>CAYWSS010000955.1:0-1772 GCA_964460505.1 uncultured Caldilineaceae bacterium
GAAGCGCTCCGTGATATGAATGAAGCCGATGGCCCGCTTTTTAAGATTAAAAATGACCCGCGCATCACCCGTTTGGGCAAATGGATTCGCCGTCTGAGTCTGGACGAAATCCCCCAGCTTTACAATGTGTTCATTGGCGACATGAGTCTGATTGGCCCCCGCCCGCCCATCCCTTCAGAAGTTGCGCAGTATCAGGAATGGCACAAGCGTCGTTTGGAAGTAGCCCCGGGGATTACCGGGCTATCGCAGGTGAGCGGCCGCTCGGAGCTTACGTTTGATGAAACCGCCCTCCTGGATATTTATTACATTGAAAACTGGTCTCCGGCCATGGACACCAAAATTTTGCTGCAAACTATTCCCAGAGTTTTGTTTGGCAGCGGGGCCTATTAGTCCGCTTCCGGCGGGGCCAACCCCGGTGGGGGAGGCGGCGCCGGCGCAGCCAGGGATGGATTAAACGGCGCCGGCGGCGTCATATCTTTTCTTTGCCGGGGTGCTGCCGGAGCGACGCCGCTCATGGCCAGCCGGTGATCCAGTTGGTAAAGCAGCAATCCACACCGTTGATTCAACTCGGCAACCGCGCTCACCCGCTCCCGAACATTTCTCATCACCAGCACCCCAAAAGCGCCGATAATCAGCAGCATCCCGCCGCTGCTCACACAGCACCCCAAACTGTAGGCCAGGACATCTTCTAAAATAACTGAATTGACGCCCAAGCCAATCAACGTCAAAATTACCCCAAAGATAACGATGGCAGACAGGGTGCGGTCCCGATTCAGGTCGCCGGTAATTGCTCTGGGCACCTTTCCGGTAAAACGCATTTTCAGCAGGTCTTGCGCCTCGCCGCGAAGTTCGTTAAATTCCTGGTTGTGCTCAATGCTGCGCCGGTTATCCGGCAGCGATTTTATCATCGCCTGAAACTCGGCCACGGAGTTTCTGAGCGTTTGTATGTGCGTTAATTCATCCGGTGTAAAGTTGTTGCTCATAAATAAAAAATCCCTCGCTTTGGCAAAAGTACCGAGGGATTATAACAAGGGGCGTGCGATGTTCCAAATTTAGCGGATTGGAAGAGTTTTCCCGGAGAGAACTATTGCTGCAAAGAGAAACGACAAATCAATTTCCACCAGTATACATTCCCACGCAGGAGCGCGGGAACGAGAAATTATTCACTATTCATTATTCATTATTCATTATTCATTGTTAATTATTCATTGTTACGGATCTTCTCTAACAAAATCCCCGAATTTATTATCGGCGCTGTTGTCGGAAAACATAATGTAGGTTCGCTGTATGCTATCCCGCAGAATAAATCCGTTTGAAAATTCCTGAAGCCGGGTGTCGCCGGTGCCAAATTCTTCTGCGGTGGCAAAACCAAGCTGTGTGGCCAGGCCGGGCCGCCCGCACCAAATGGCCCCAAATCCTCTGATTGGCTGATAAAGATGGTCCGGCACCGGAGTGGGAGATTTACAAGCGGGGCCATCGGGGTTGGGATTGTACGCGTCAACATTATCTTTGTTGAGCCGGTACCATTCGCCATCAATATCACCTGCGGTTATAAAAAACTCATCCAGAATACTGCTCCAGAACATATACCCGTTTTGAAACGGCTGCTCGGCCCAGTACCCCCCCAGCGGCTCTGCGTACAGGGGGCACCCCAATTTTTCATTCCAGGCAAAATATGCCTTTTCAAAATCGCCAACCAGTTCTATTTTACATTCCACAACCTGGCTAATCTGCCGGTTGATATCATTTACCAGGGCGGTAGCCGCCTTGTT
>CAYWSS010000956.1:0-1767 GCA_964460505.1 uncultured Caldilineaceae bacterium
ATAAGCGAAGCGGGTGGGGGGTTGCGGCGGGTTTGGCGCCGGTTTTTTTTGTTAAGGCGGTCGGACGGACTCCCCCCCCGTTTCATTTAGAATGGCCAAAAACCAAAACCTGCCGCTGGCACCGGCGGAAATTTCGGGGTTGTGCGGGCGACTGTTGTGCTGTTTGGCTTACGAAAACGAGCAGTATACGGAAATAAAAAAGAATTTGCCCACGGTAAACTCCAAGGTTGAAACCGGCAACGGCGTTACCGGAATTGTGCGGGGTCTTAACGTCATAAAAGAAACCCTTCTGTTGCAAACCGAAGATGACAGCCCCTACGTGGAAATTCCGGCTCAGGACGTAACGGTGCTGGAAAAAGGCACGCGAATCAAACGCAAGCGCCGGAAAAAATAGAGCGGCAGGTGCGGGGCTAAAATAGTGTTGCAAAGGAAACATTATGGCTGAACCCATCAAATTATTGCATCTGGCCGACATCCACGTTGGCATGGAAAATTACGGGCGGCTCGATTCGAAATCGGGCTTAAACAGCCGGGTGGTTGATTTTTTGCGGCGCATGAGTCAAGCCATCGATATTGCTCTGGAGCGGGAGGTTGACGTGTGCATTTTTGCGGGCGATGCCTACAAAAACCAGCGCCCCAACCCCACCTACCAGCGAGAGTTTGCCCGCCGCATCAAACGACTGGCCGATAATGGGGTGCCGGTTGTGATGCTGGTGGGCAATCACGATATGGCTTCGGCGGACCGGGCGGCCAGCAGCCTGGACATTTTTGGGGTGCTGGATGTGCCCGGCGTTATTGTGGCCGGCCGGGAAGCGGTGCATCAGGTTACGTGCCGCCGGGGGCAGCCGCTGCAAGTGGCCGCGGTGCCCTACCCCCAGCGCAACCGGCTGCTGGCGCACGATGAATTCCGCAACATGACGCTGGATGACCTGGATATGGCGCTTGGCAATATTATGCACGAAAACCTGAGCGATTTGGCTGCAGAAGCGCAGGAAAAACCGGACATTCCGGCTGTGCTTACGGCTCACCTGTCGGTGAGTGAGGCCAAACATGGCAGCGAGCAGAGCGTGATGATTGGCCGGGATGTAGTGATGCTCAAGAGTTTGCTGGCCGACCCCACCTGGGATTATGTGGCTTTGGGGCATATTCATAAACATCAGGAGTTAAATGGGGGGCAGCATCCCCCCATTGTTTACCCCGGTAGCCTGGAACGCATTGATTTTGGTGAAGAGGGCGAACGCAAAGGGTTTGTGATGGTTGACCTTGAGCGGGGACAGGCCAACTGGGAGTTTATCCCGGTGCAAGCCCGCCCCTTTGTGACCATCCGCATCAATGTGACCCCTTCGGACGACCCGATGACCGGGATTTT
Source organism: uncultured Caldilineaceae bacterium (assembly GCA_964460505.1). Lineage (GTDB taxonomy): Bacteria > Chloroflexota > Anaerolineae > 4572-78 > J111 > J095. The sequence goes on from CAYWSS010000956.1 coordinate 1,370, forward strand.
GGATGAATTGGAAGCCCACAATGTTGAGGGGGCCGTGGTGCGGGTAATCATTAAAGCGGCTGAAGCGCAGGAGGTTTTGCTGGATGATAGAACTATCCGGCAAACCTTACATGAGGCCGCTTTTATTGCCAGCATCGTGCATGATGTGGACCGGGCGCATCGCCACCGGCTGGGGGCGGAGTCTGCCGAGGAACTGACGCCCAAAGAGGCGCTGGAATTTTACCTCGACTCAAAAAATACCCCGGCAGCGCGCAAAAGCGAACTGATGCGATATGCCGAGGCTATATTTTTAGATGAGTAGTGCGACAATTCAGCGTAGTAATCGTTTACCCCATGCGCATCAAGCTATACTGAAAACAGAATGAGAACGGAACTTTGAGATGTCATTCCCGCACGCT
>CAYWSS010000957.1:0-1766 GCA_964460505.1 uncultured Caldilineaceae bacterium
CTTAGCGGATGTACGATTTTCTTTACAACAACCTTAACAGTCACTGGCGCGTATTGCGCATGCACAGCAAGGCCCGCAGCTTTATCAGGGAGTTATTTGAGGCTTATGTCAACACGCCGGTGATTTTGCCTGATAACGTACAGTTGCACATTCAGCAAAAAAGCCTGCACCGCACCGTGTGCGACCACATTGCGGGCATGACCGACAGATACGCCTTAAAAGAGCACGACAAGCTCTTTAATCCAATGTCCCAGGTGTAGTTTCTCCCCAAAAACAAAAAGGGGCGATGGTGTTGACCATCGCCCCTTTTTACGCTCAACTTAAATTTTATTGATACTGGTCGGGAATATCCATGGTTCCTTTTTTCAGGTCTGCCCCTTCTTGCAGAAACAGGGTCAACTCTACTTTCAATTTATCAAAGTAGACGTTCCCGCCGTCGCCGTACTCCATTTCGGCAATTTTGGCTTCAACCCGCAGGGCTGACGTTTCAAACAAGAACCGTTTGCCGGGTTCCGCCAAAATCACTTCAGTTTTGGCTTTACCTTCGTATTTGGACCGAATCGACTCGTCGTTGTAGGCGTGTTCGCTCAAAATCATATTTGACAGAGTCGTAATATCGGTTTTGTCAAAAAGACCCACATCAAAGCCCATAAATTGCTTTGGGGTGGAGCCGGGCACACTATCCCGACCTTCAACACCACATTCACCCAAAAATACGTCATCGTCGGTTTCCAGCGTGGTAAACTCTTCGTAGTTGTTGGGGCCAATTTTGTATGTGCCGCTCCACATTCTAAACGGTGGGACACCTTCCCCTTCCCAATCGATTTTCTGTTTGGTGGGGGCCTTGCGTTTTTCAAACTGACGCCGTCCAATCAGATAGACAATAACAAGCACACCCAGCAATAACAGACAACAAGCCAGATAGGTAGGCCACGGCCGGCCCGGCTCTTGCGCAGGGGAAGCAGGCGGGGGTGCGGCGGGTTGGGCAGCTTCACCGGCCTGCTCTGCGGAAGGTTCGCCCTGCGGCACCTCTCCAACCGGCACCGGAACCTGCCCGTTCAGCAACTCGGCGCTAAAGGTACCGATGGCCTGCGCTTTGGCAGGATCGGTCTGATATTTGCCGGTCAAATCAGTAACAACCGCCTTGATTTGATCCTCAGTCCAATCTTCGTCGTCCTTCAACTCCAGGGCCAGTTTATTGATCATTTGCGCCTCAGGCCCCCGGCCGGCAGCCACATAAGCCGCAGACCGTTCACCCAGCACCAAAATCTGTGGCTGGGGGCCAAATGTTTTCAGACGTTCCTGCGCAATTTTCGAGTCGCCGTTAACAATGTAAGAATCTACGACCATGGCCATATAATGCTTCTGGTAGGCGTTGGTCATTTCGCTGGGGTAGGCCCCACCCTGATATACGGGCGGATTCTGTTGGACATAAAGCGCCGCGCCCCCGATGCCCAGGATAAGCCCAATTAACAGGCCTATAATTACACCAACGATGAGACTTTTTAGGACCGACTGCATTGGAGGTCTTGCTGAATCGCTCATTTTTTATCTCCTCACCCCGGGGAGCGGTACACGGTCACAGATAAACTTAACATAACTATTAAATATTAATGTATATTACCATATCTGAGGGTTTAGTGCAAGGCATCATCGAAGTTTCCCACAACCGTTACTAAAGAATTTTTAAGGTTTAAGGATTCCTTTGTCAAGGTGTCAAACCAGCAATTTTAGTGCAAAAAAGCTACATTCCTGTATAAAAAACA
>CAYWSS010000958.1:0-1765 GCA_964460505.1 uncultured Caldilineaceae bacterium
TAACCCTCACACAGGTCTCGAGACCGCGCGCCGCTTGCCCGGCTGCCGCGCCGCCGTGCATGCCCGAGCCGACAGCGCCACCCTGCACGTTGCCGGCAATAAACATGGGCCGCCCGGTGACATCCGAGTAAATTTGCATCAGCAAGCTGTTTTTGTTAGGCAGGCCGCCGGTGGTCACAATTTCATCCACCGGCACACCGTTGGCTTCAAAGGTTTCGATAATCATGCGGGTGCCGTAGGCGGTGGCTTCAATCAGCGTCCGGTAGATTTCTTCCGGTTTGGTGGCCAGGGTAGCCCCCAGCAGCACGCCGGTTAAATCCACATCAACCAGCACGCTGCGGTTGCCGTTCCACCAATCCAGGGCAATCAAGCCGCTCTGGCCAGGTTTCAACGCCGCCGCTTTTTCTGCCAGCAATTCGTGGATATCGATGCCCTGCTCATCGGCCTCTTTTTGATAGGCGGCGGGCACGCAGTTATCTACAAACCAGGCAAAATGGTCGCCCACGCACGATTGGCCGGCTTCGTAACCAATCAGGCCGGGTACAATGCCATCTTCCACGTAGCCGCACATGCCGGGCACCACGCGCTCCTCTTTGCCCAGCACCATGTGGCAATTGGAAGTGCCCATGATAATAACCATCCGCCCCGGCTCGGTGACGGTGCCCACCGGCACGGCCACGTGAGCATCTACGTTGGCCACCGCGACGGCGGTACCTGGCAGCAACCCGGTCCACTCAGCCGCTTCCTCGGTAAGTTCACCGGCTTTGGCGCCCAACGGCAAAATATGGCGCGACATTTTTTCATCGACAATGTTTTCCAGACGGGGGTCCAGAGCCTTAAAGAATTCGTTGGGGGGAAAGCCTTCCCGCTTCGACCACATGGCTTTGTAACCGGCGGTGCAGGAGTTACGGGTTTCCGCGCCGGTGAGCTGCCACACCACCCAATCGGCGCCTTCAATCAGGCGCTCGGCGGCATCGTATATTGCCGGCGCTTCATCCAGAATTTGCCACGCTTTGGGAAAGAACCACTCGGAGCTGATTTTTTTGCCGTACCGGTTCAGTAAATCGCCAAAGCCTGTTTTGTAGGCAATCTCGTTCAATTGGTTGGCCTCCGGCTGGGCAGCGTGATGTTTCCACAACTTTACCCAGGCGTGCGGATTTTCCCGCCATTCCGGCAAAAAGCAGAGGGGCGTGCCGTCGGCTTTGGTGGGCAGCATAGTGCAGGCGGTAAAATCAACGCCCAGCCCCACCACATCTTCCGGCCCAACACCGCTGTCTGCCAACGCCGCCGGAACGGTGCGTTTGAACACTTCCAGGTAATCGTTGGGGTCTTGCAGCGCCCAATCCGGCTCCAGTTTGATGTCCGTGCCGGGTAATTTTTCGTCAATCACCCCGTTTCCGTAGGGATAAACGGCGGTAGCAACCTCCTGCCCGTTTGAAATATCAACCAGGGCGGCGCGTCCGGACTCGGTGCCAAAATCAATGCCAATTGCGTATTTCTTGTTGCTCATTAATATCCTCCACAATTCACCCGGCTGTCCTGGCCGGCGAGATAAGGTTTATCAGATAACGATGATACAGGGCTGCGCATTGCGTAAAGAAGGGGCTAATACGCAATACGGATGTTATTCAGGAAAAAACTTTTCTGGACATTTATAACCCCCTGTCCCCTCCCCGACCCCATACGCATCAAGTTAATAATTAGGGTAATGGGGAACAATCAGAGCAGATTTTACTCCCCCCTGAAAAAAATTGTAAATGGAGAA
>CAYWSS010000959.1:0-1744 GCA_964460505.1 uncultured Caldilineaceae bacterium
GACTCTACTTCTTGCTTGTGGGGGTTCGATACAAATTCTGTAGCCACCTCGATGATGGCCCATTTGAACTCAGTAAGATTAGCCTGTGACAAGCTCGATTTTACCCATTCATCAACGTAGCGCAAGATATGTTGGTGCAACTCAGCCACAAATTGCAGCTTTTGCGCGCCGGGTGCATTTTTGAGACAGGGTACAATGGTATCTCCATTCATTGTATAGCCGGTTACTGCACCGTGATTCGCCGCCGTTACCACTTGCTCAATCAGTTGAATGTTGTTCAACAGGGACCCTACCCTGGCATTGTACCCAAGTTCTTTCGGCTCTTCCAGTAAAAAGGCACGATACCGCCCAGCCGCAGAAACCGGCTGGCGATCTTTGAGTACCGCAAAATAATATCCCTCGACATCCTGTTTACCCAGGCTGAAAGCCAAAATCTCTCTGACTGCTCGCTGGGTTTTTAGCGTCCACCCAATATCAACCAATGCCCAGGGTGATGAGTCATCAAGCCCTTCCTGAGCAAGATATTTTGCGGTCATCTGCCGGGCACACGCAGCTTTCTTTAAAATAAGCGCATTCACATCTGGATGCTCCACGAACTGCCAGAATTTTTCAGGATTTTGCGCATCCAGTGGGCTATGGAGCCATTCATCATCAAGGTTAAGTGATTTCAAGGCGCCGGTGATTTCATCAGGCTCAACCGTCAATTTTTTCAGGAGGTGAACAGGAATTGTTGAATGTCCGCTCACCACCAACCAATCCAGGCTATTTCTATCACAACGGGACAGGGATGGCAAAAACCAGGCTTGCCGGGAGCCGTAAAGATAACGGCACTGCGGTGCGGGCATAACCTTGGCCAGATTTTGTGCAATTTTACACAAAATCTGGCCGTCACGAGAAACAAAATATAAGCGTTTTATTTCCCGTTTTTGCGCATCTTTTAGAACCCAGGTTACGAAATTTGTTAGCAAAGGGGCGATAACATCAGCGGCAATACTATTTAATGCAGGATAAGTGGCGTTGATTTTACCACTGAGCCGGGTGACTCTGCTAATTCCGGCTAATTGAGAATATTGCCAGGGCCAATCATTTCTTTGCGCCACTATTTTGGTTTCGTAACGGTTCAGTTGGGAATGGGGGAAGAATACGGTATTAATGCCCAATCGCCGAGGGATCAGGACATCGCTGTACGGGTTGTCGCCGTGGTGCCACAACTGCCAGGGGTTAATATTTTCGGCGGTCAGCACATACTCAAACAGGCTGCCCGAATATTTAGTCAGCCCGATTTCGCCCGACACATAAATGTGGTCAGCATCATGGGCAAAACCGTGTTCAACCAACATCTGCCGGATAACAGGCCGCGGCAAATACATATCAGAAATAAATATTATGCACTGTTCTTGCTGTCGCAGATGATCAATTTTCTGTTTAATTTGCAGAATAGGGCGGACAGATTCGATTTCCAGTTGAATTTCTGCCTGCATCATCGTCTCGGCGGAGATCCCCCACTGAGCCAAATCCTGAATACGTTGATAAAAACAATCCAGAGTGATGTCTTCTTTGGCAGATGCGTGGCGAGCGGTGCGCTCGGCCTCAATTCGCAACCGGGCCAGTTCGCTAACTTCTTCGTAGGAATAGGGGCGTGACAGATGTTGCGCCAGCATTCTTTCGGCCAGCACAAAAAAAAGGTCCGCAGGTCTGGCAAGGTTGCGGACAAGGCAGGTATCGAAGACATCAAAGGCGTAAA
>CAYWSS010000960.1:0-1744 GCA_964460505.1 uncultured Caldilineaceae bacterium
CTCATTTTTTGGCCTAAAGTGTAAACCTGTTATTTGGATACATTGAAGCGATGCCAAATTTTGGAATGATTTAAACTTCGGAACTGCCTTAGTCAAAGCCTTGTGGGTTTACCGCCGGTCAATCTTCCTGCCGGCCCGTGCCGCCCGGATATTTTTCCGTTAATCTCCGGGCATTTTCGCTACGTCTCTCTAACACGAACAGGCATTTCTGTGACGGGTTTTAATTCCGGCAGATGCGGCTCATCATCCTTCATCGACTCTGCTCGGGAACCGTAGCGCCTGGCCCAGGGGTTCGCCGTTAATCCGTGGGCAATAATGCTGAAAAACACCGTAATTACCATCACCGTGTTAATTGCTTCTCGTCCTGACAGAGCCTCTTCTTCCAATACAATCAAGCCGTAAATTATCGACGCAATGCCCCGCGGGCCAAACCAGCCCAGAAAAGCGATGGTTTCAAGCTGCAACCGCATCCCGATTAAACTAATGGCAACCGGAACCAGCCTGACCACGGTTAAGCTTAAAATGGCGTATAGGGCAATGGTCCAGGTTATGTTCTGCAACGCCGGCAAGAGCATCACCGATCCATAAATTAAAAACGTAAGCAGCATTAGCAGTTGCCCTTCAGCCTCGGCAAAGCTGTGCAGGCGGCCACAAACCTGCTGAAAGAGATTGCCCAGCACCAACCCGGCGCAGAAGGCTGCAATAAAACCATTGCCCCCAATCAGTTCCGCCAGGGCAAAGGCCAACAGGGCCAACCCCAGGGCAACCAACCTTTGAAAAGACTCGGCCACCCATTCCTGCTGTTCGGCCCGGGCAATGAGCTTTCCGCCAAAATAACCAACAGCCGCCCCCACAATTGGCCCTAAAATAATCTGGCCGGCCCCAAAACGAATCCAATAGGCAATATCAGGACGCTCCGCTGCGCCGGCAGCAGCAATGAAAAACAGCAAGAACGGCAGGGCAATCCCATCATTTAACCCGCTCTCAACATTCAATGCCTGCCGGATACGAACCGGAACTCCGGGGCTGCTGACCACAGCCTGACCTAAAGCAGCGTCGGTGGGGGCCAGCATTACGGCCAGAATTGCCCCTTCCCAAATGTTGACAAAATTGAGCATAACTGCGGCTAACAACGCCCCCCCGATCATTGTTAACGGCAACCCAATAGCCAACAAACGCAAAGGAATGTCGTGTTCGCGGCGCAGCAATTTCAGGTCGATACGGGAGGCGTCGGTAAACAGAATCAGAATCAAGGTCAGCTCGGCGATAATATTTAAAAATTCGCCGCCGATCCCCATTTCGATCAATCCAAGCACATCAACACTAATGAGAAGACCAAAGAGGGCAAAAGCCATTGGCGCCGTAATTACAGTTTTTTGAAGTCGCCCCGAAACAGATCCAAAACCAATTATAAAAGCGGCAATGATTGCAATTAGTAAAAATTGTTCCATACTGGAGTCCTCCAACAACTACAGTCCAGAGGTCGCGTTTTACCGGTGTGCCTCTGTAGCCGGGAATGAGAATAGTTTATTGGCAATACCGCAAAAGTCATCAGGTAAATTAAAGGTACAGGTTCAGTAAACCCGGTGCTGTGGCCGGTCTCTGGCCGAGCCACCTAAGCGGGCGCGGTCAAGAAACCGGCCCGAGCGCGATTTTGACGGGTTCACTGAATTTGTACAATTAAAGTGGCCGGCACTTTTAGGGCCACTGAAAGTCGACCTGTATCTATATTTTAAGTGCCGGT
>CAYWSS010000961.1:0-1744 GCA_964460505.1 uncultured Caldilineaceae bacterium
AGCCAGACCGCGCCGGTCATAATGTTGAGGTTGGCCACCTGAGCCATTAAAAAGCCGCCAAGCCCAAAGGCAAGCCCGGCAACGGTTGCCGGCGCATAGCCCAGCCCTAACAGGCGGGCCAATACAAAGGAAAAGATAGCAGCCAGCGACAGGTGAAGCAGAATGTAAAGCGATAATTCCAGCGACGGTGAGAGTGGGCTCAAAAAGATGGCGCTGATTGGATACAGTGCCCCCACCTGGGTTTCTGCCAGCAGAGGAAGCCCATTGTGCTGGTACGGATCCCATAGAGGAATGCGTCCGGCCAACCACTCCTCGGCTGCAAATATGTGGCGTGGATAGTGTATCCAGCTTAAGTCTGACCACCAAACTGTTTGCCCCCCAAAGGTAATTTCCGGAAAGGCCAGATAGGGCAAGAGTAGAAAAAGCCCAATGATTAAGCTGATTGTTAGTAGCGATTTGTTGTTGTTGAAATCAGGCAACTGCCAAACTCCGGGGGCTAAGTCTTTCAGCAGATTGTAACACATCCCCCGCTGAGAGCCAATCTTTTTATCAGACAGGCTTGATGCAGGATTGGTTAAATCAGGCAGTTTGTGTAAAATTGTGTATGATCAGACCTGACAGATTTTGCTTCAAATTTATCAGAAAAAATAATATTCAACTGAAAATTCAATGATTAAATGGCTTCAACGGTGAAAACCTGTCAGGTTTTTGCCCCAAAATGAGAGTTGCTGCCAGGAAAAAACTCTTGTTGAAAGTAAAGCCATAATCAGGTAAAATTATTGCACTGGAAGAGGGTGTGTCATCGAAGTAGAGTACCCAACACCATCATCGCAAAACAGAACAGGGGCACTGCCCACAATTGCCGGCGTAGCGGTAATTATCTTTGCGCTAGACCAGGTGACTAAATATTTGGTGGTGCAACATCTTCCATTGTGGGGCTCGTGGAGCCTGTGGCCGAAATTGGGGAGGTTGGTTCGGTTTACTTTTGTCACAAATACCGGTGCTGCATTTGGAATGTTTCCGCAACTTGGTACAATCTTTATGATTGTTGCGATTATTGTAATTATCGGTATTTTTATTTTTCATCACCAATTGCCCGTTGAATCTGTTTGGGTGAGGGTTAGCCTGGGGTTGCAATTGGGCGGGGCCATGGGCAACCTGACCGACCGGGTTACACGCGGTTATGTGGTTGATTTTGTAGACGTTGGGTTTTGGCCCATTTTTAACGTGGCCGATATATCAATTGTAATCGGGGTGGCATTGTTGGCCTACTATTTTTGGGAAATAGAGAATACTCCAGACGTGTCAAACGAGGTGCGTCCCAAATTTTAGGACGCACCCTGTCAAGCGAAGTTTCGGGAATGTGAGAAGGGGAAAGTCTATGAGTAATCCAAAAAATCTGATTGCCTTGAAAAAATCTGTTTTTACCAAGTTTTCAACGGCGGGCAGAAAAGTAACTGAACTTGGACAGCGAGCGCGTCGCACAGTATTTGGTTTTCATCACAGGTCTACCGCCCATATTGACCGCTGGGCGCTGCCGGTAAAGATTTTATACGAGCATCGTATTATTCAGCGGAAACGTGCATTTAAGAAATCCGGGGGAAACCAGTCGAGTATCGCGTTGTACGACCTGGAAAAGGCCCGCACACAGGAAGCACTGGCCAGACTTACAAAAAAAAAATGGGCGGAAACGGATACGACCGGGGCGCTGTCGCGCGCGCTCATCCGCCTGCGAACACTGGAA
>CAYWSS010000962.1:0-1736 GCA_964460505.1 uncultured Caldilineaceae bacterium
GTTGATTTACCCAGCGGCTGCGACGCGGATACAGGCGCTGCCTCCAAAGAGAGTGTTCACGCCCACTTATGTGTCGCGTTAGCCAGCGCAAAGCCGGCGCATTTTATGTATCCTGCCGCCGCACAATGCGGTCTTCGATGTGGCGGATGAGGTTTTGGATACGATTTTTGAGTGAGTAGTTTGACAATGTTAAATTAGGCTCAGGAGAGCCGTTCCCTGTAAAATAAGCATATGAACAGTCAAAAAAAACATACCGCAAATTAGCCCAATGGGGCCTAAATCTTGATGAAATTGAAGACCTCCCAGAACGGCTTGCGAAATTTCACCAAGCCTATCACTCCTGGATGCGAACGCGCACCCGAGATACCAGTCAGTATGGACTGGAGTACATAAGCGGACTTTTACGCATGGAAACCAAGCGCAATATCAACAACATTGCCCGTGCCACTGGTGTACCAGAGCAAAATATGCAACAGTTCATCAGTGATTCACCCTGGTCCGGTTATGATTTGATAGCGGTTCTACAACAAGATATCGGCTGTCATCCACAATATCAACAAGAAAGCGTCTTGCTTATCGATGAAAGCGCCGACGAAAAGGCCGGTGAACACAGCGCCGGCGCTGGGCGACAACATAACGGCCGTTTAGGAAAAATAGAAATGAGCCAGGTCGGTGTCTTTCTCTCCTTGACCAATAATGGCTATCATACCTGGGTTGATGGCGAGCTATTTTTTCCTGAAAAATGGTTCACAGACGCCTATGCTGCCCAACGGAAGCGCATCGGCTTGCCGGAAGAGCGCACCTTTGCCACCAAATTGGAATTGGCTTGGCAAATGGTCAAACGAGTTCAGGAGAATGGCGTGCCATTTTGTGCGGTTGACTTTGACACCTTGTATGGCCGGGCCGGTTGGCTGCGGGATGCGCTTAACCAAGAAGGGATTGAATACTATGCCGACGTACCCAACAATACCAAAGTGTATCTATCACCACCTCATGTCACCTATCCGCTGACCAAAAGAGGCACACCCTCTAAAAACCACGAGATTATCGGGACAACCTACACGGTCAAAGAGTTGAAATACCATTCACAAACCAAATGGAAAAAGATCACCTTGCGCCCCAATGAACGAGGAGTGTTGCGGGCCAAGTTTGCTCGTCTTCGTGTCTGGACAGTTCGGGATGATGGTTCATTACGAGCAGAATGGCTACTGATTCGCCGGGATAAAAAACGCATCACCTACTCCTTGAGCAATGCGCCTGAAACCACCTCCTTATTGACAATGGCGCGACGAAAATCGCAACGATATTTCATTGAACGTTCCAATCAGGATGCTAAATCAGAATTGGGCTGGGATGAATTCCAGGCCATCAAATATCGAGCTTGGGAACACAACTTGGCACTCACGATTATGGCCAGTTGGTTTGTTACCGAAACCAGGCTGGAGTGGGCGCAAAAGTATGAACGTGACCCAGAGTTGTTGGAAAAGTACGAAACGGATGTGTTACCCGCCTTATCTATGGCCAATGTACGCGAGTTATTGCGGGCCACAATGCCTTTACCGCAGTTATCACCGCTGCAGGCAGCCGAGTTAGTCATCAAACATCTTGATAACCGCACCCGTTCTCGCAAATCTCGGCTTAGAAAGGCACTCAGCCGTTGAATTTAACATTGTCAAAGTAGTTTGACAATGTTAAATTAAAAACCGGCATATACAGGGGGTAAAGAAATTTTCCGC
>CAYWSS010000963.1:0-1731 GCA_964460505.1 uncultured Caldilineaceae bacterium
GGGGGGGGTGGGGGGTAGTTTCTCCCCCCTCCGACTCAGATGAAACACACCCAAATGATTTTCGGTAACGAATCTGCAAATTTACGGGGTACGGGGTTATAAAGAAATGTATAGCGCCGGTAAAGTTGCTGACTCGCCTATTCGTAAATTCGCCTATTCGCCCATTCGTAAATTGGTTGTCTTATGAAAACACCACTAATCCTCACGCTTGACATTGGCACCTCATCTACCCGTACCATGCTGTTTAACGCCCACGCCCGGCCCGTAACCGGCTGTGTGGCCCAACGCGCGTATCGGGTTAAAACCACGCCCGATGGGGGGGCCGAGTTTGACGCCGGCGAATTGTTTGAGGCCGTGGCCGGCGCCATTGATGAGATTCTTGAGCAGGCCGGGCCACTGGCCAACAAAATTGGCGGCGTGGCGGTGGATACAATGGTTACAAATATTATGGGAGTTGATGGCGCGGGCCAACCGGTTACACCTGTGCTCACCTATGCCGACACGCGCGGGGCTGCCGTTGCCCGGCAACTCCGGGCAGAGTTTGGGCCGGACGGCATGGCAGAGATTCACAACAGAACCGGCTGCTTGCTTCACAGCGCCTACCTGCCGGCCAGATTTCGCTGGATGGCAGAGAATCGGGCCGATTGGCTTAAAGCGGCGCGTTGGGCTTCGATGGGCGAGTATCTGGTGTGGCGCTTCTTTGGCCGCTGGCAGGTCAGCTACTCGGTGGCGGCCTGGACGGGGCTGCTCAACCGGTTTGACCTCACCTGGGATGAGGCGTGGTTATCGCTGTTACCCGTACAAGCCGGGCACTTGTCGCCACTGGTGGATTTAAATATCCCGACGCAAGGTTTGCAGGGCAAATGGGCCGGTCGCTGGCCCGCCCTGAAGGATGTGCCCTGGTTCCCGGCCATTGGCGACGGCGCGGCGGCCAACATTGGCAGCGGCTGTGGCGATCCCTCGAAGCTGGCGCTGACCCTTGGCACCAGCGGAGCGATGCGGGTGGTGCTGCCACCGGATCTGGATTCCGTGCCGGCGGGTTTGTGGCTGTACCGGGTTGATGCGCAGCGAGGGCTGTTGGGCGGCGCCACCACGGAAGGCGGCAATCTGTTTGCCTGGTTCAGAGACACGCTGCAATTGCCGCCACCGGCAGAGATGGAACGTGAGTTACAGGAAATGGCGCCGGCTGCTCACGGTTTAACCGTGCTGCCCTTTGTGGCCGGAGAACGCGCTCCCGGCTGGCATGACAATGCCCGGGCCAGCGTGGTGGACTTTACCCTGAACACCCGCCCGGTTGATATTGTGCGGGCCGGGCTGGAGAGCATTGCTTATCGCTTTGCGTTAATTTACCGGCGCATTGCGGCTCACCTGCCGCCAGATGAAACCCGGCAGATTGTGGCCGGCGGTGGGTTGCTCAATTCACCCGCCTGGTTACAAATTATGGCCGATGCGCTGGGTCAGCCGGTATTGACCCTGATAGAAAAGGAAGCCACCAGTCGCGGCGCGGCCTTGCTTGCCCTGGAGTCGTTGGGGGTCATAGAGGATTCAACCGATTTGGTTCCGGCCACCGGCAAAACATACTACCCCAATGAGCAGCATCATCAGGTGTACCAACAGGCCATTGCCAGACAGATTGAGACCTACAGGCTGTTGGTCGCCGGGACTTTGGAATAAGAATTATACTGAGATTAGTTTGAAACCGGAACTTTTAAGAAAGGTACTGTGTCATGC
>CAYWSS010000964.1:0-1728 GCA_964460505.1 uncultured Caldilineaceae bacterium
ATCTTGGCGTCTTTGCGTGAGATAAAAGTGTTCGACATCTTATTGACCCCTACAGATTTAGGGTAACTACCAATGAGTAATGAGTAATGAGTAAATTTTACTCATTGATAATTGTACACGGGGGGAAAGATGGTTGATGTCATCTTAATCAACTTTCGTAACGAGCGGGATATGTACCCGCCGTTTGGTATTATGTATGTGGCCGATGCGTTGCTGCAACAGGATTTTCGGGTAGAGGTTTGGCACGAAACCGAAACTGCGCTTGATGCGTTTGCGCAGCGGGTGGAGCAGGCCCAACCGCTGTGGGTGGGTTTCAGTACCATCACCGGCCCCCAACTGGCTCCAACTATCGAAGCCAGTCGCCGCGTTCAGCAGTTGGGAATTCCCACGGTGTGGGGCGGGGTACACGCCACAATTATGCCGCGGGAGGTCTTGAAAGAGGAGTACGTCGATTTTGTGGTGGTCAACGAGGGGGAAGTGACCGCTCAGGAATTTACGCATCAACTCTGCAATGGTCAGGATTGGGCCTCGGTGGCGGGCCTGGCCTGGAAAACGCCCGCCGGTATCCTCAAAATTAACCCCGAACGCCCCTTTATTCAAAATCTCGATGATTTTTCGCCTCGCTGGGATTTGCTGGCCGATGTGGAAGCCTATTTGCTGCAATCCGGGCCGTACGAGCGGGCCATGCCGGTCTACATCAGCCGGGGCTGCCCTTTTCGGTGTGGATTTTGCTACAATGAGGTGGTGATGAAACGCACCTGGCGGCAGCACAGCGATGAATTTATCCTCGGCCAGATTGCGTGGCTCAAACAAAAGTACGGCATCAACGCCGTGGATTACGCCGATGATTACCTGTTTGGCCGCCCCCGCCCGATGAAACGGCTGGTTGAAAAGGTGAACATGCCCTGGAGCGGGCAGGTGCGGGTGCAGTTGCTCAAGCCGGAGTTTGTGCGGTGGATGGCGAATACCGGCTGCCAGTGGGTTAATATTGGGGCGGAGAGCGGCAGCCAGACGGTGCTGGACGCCATCAGCAAAGACCAGAAAGCAGAAATGATTGAGTGGGGCGCACGCAATCTGGCGGAATACGCGCCGCACATCGAGGCCAATCTCAGCTTTATTTTTGGCCTGCCCGCCGAAGACAAAGCGGAGCGCCAAATCACCATCGAGCTGATTGACCGGCTGGCCCAAATCAACCCCAATGCCCGCTGCTCAATTGCCATTTATATGCCCTACCCCGGCACGCCACTGTGGCCGGATGCGTTGTCTCGCGGCTACATTCCCCCAGAGACCCAGGCGGGGTGGGTTGATTTTGATTTGAACCGGGGCAACACGCCGTGGGTCAGCGAGGCTGAAGCCCGCGCTATGTGCGACATCAGCGATATTTTGTACGTGGGCCGCAGCCAGGGCCACTGGATTTTGCAGCCCTACTACGGCCGGCTGCGCCGGCGCTGGCTTAACCAGAGGTTTGACCATTATTGGGAGGGCGCACTCAAGCGGGCCGGTTTGCAGATAATTGAGCGGGTGGGGCCGCTGCGGGCGCTGCGCAACAGGTACGGACACAAGTTGGTGCGGTACAACGCCAACACGCACAAGAGTCGAATTGAAAGCCACGTGCCGGCAAATTAGTCCGGAGAACAAAGTCAAGTTGCAAGTCACAAGTTGCAGGGTTGCAGGCTAGTTACCTGCTTTATTAGTTTGATACGTATGGGGTGTGGGGGCGCCCCTCCA
>CAYWSS010000965.1:0-1727 GCA_964460505.1 uncultured Caldilineaceae bacterium
GCCCCATCACATGCGCAGTCTCGAGCGTTTTGATGTCGATACTGTGCTGCTGCCCCTTAATTACCCGATGATGCAAAACCCGGAATATGCCGCCGGATTTAACAAAATTGTCGCTTTGTGCAAAAAACGAAATATTGCTGTGCAAACCATCAAAGGTGTCACGCGCCGGCCGTGGGGAGACCGCGCCCAAAACCGGGCCACCTGGTACGAGCCGCTGGAAGACCAGACAGCCATTGACCGGGCTGTGCATTGGGTGCTGGGACACCCCGGCGTTTTTCTCAACACCGTTGGAGATATTCACGTGCTGCCCAAAGTGTTGGATGCCGCCCGCCGTTTCCAAACCCCACCGTCAGATGAAGAAATGCAAGCACTGTTTACAGAGCGCCAAATGGCACCACTTTTTGTGTAACGGAAAAATTGATGCCGCGTATTCTTGTTGTTGACGACGACAAAAAAATAGTGCGGCTGGTGCAGGCTTATCTGGAAAAGGACGGCTTTACCGTGCTCACTGCCTGCGACGGCGAAACGGCCCTGCACGCCATCCGCCGGGAGCGGCCTGATCTGGTGGTGCTGGATTTGATGCTGCCCGACCGCGACGGCTGGGATATCACCCGCATTGTGCGGGGTGATGCCACGCTGGCCGCCATGCCCATTGTTATGCTTACGGCCCGCGTGGAAGATGCCGACAAACTGACCGGTTTTGAAACAGGCGCGGATGATTACATTGCCAAACCGTTTAACCCGCCGGAAATGGTGGCCCGTGTCAAAGCGGTGCTGCGGCGGGCCACCGGCGGCCCGGTGCAGCACCGCGTTATTCAGTTGGGCGGCCTGCGGCTGGACATAGATCGGCGCGAACTCAGTTGCCGCGACAGGCTTGTTGAATTAACTCCCACCGAGTTTGATTTGCTTAAACTGCTGGTCGAACATCCCGGCCACGCCTTCACCCGGCTGGAACTGATTGAAAAAGGGTTGGGGTACAGTTACGAAGGCGAGGAGCGCACCATTGATTCCCATATCAAAAATCTGCGTAAAAAAATGAGCGTTCAACCCGATAATCCGGCCTACATTGAAACCGTGTACGGTGTGGGCTACCGGCTGCGAGGTAGTTTGTGAAGCGGCTGTGGGTGCGGCTGGCGCTGGCCTTTGGGCTGGTTACGCTGACGGCGGTGACGGTGGCCGCTTGGCT
This sequence comes from uncultured Caldilineaceae bacterium, assembly GCA_964460505.1. Lineage (GTDB taxonomy): Bacteria > Chloroflexota > Anaerolineae > 4572-78 > J111 > J095. The sequence goes on from CAYWSS010000965.1 coordinate 1,187, forward strand.
GGCTAATTTTCAGGTTAGCACCGATTTTCGCCAATACGTGTTTCACAACCAGATGATGCAATCTACGCTGCCGTCTGCGCTGGCCGATTACTACGCCACCGGCGGCAGTTGGGATGGCGTGGAAAGTGCGCTGGCCGACCTGCGCGGCCCAGGTATGGGGGCGGGGCGCGGCCAGGGTCAGGGGCCGGGGCGCGGCATAATGATGGGCCAGGGCGGGCCGCGCTTTTCTCTGGCCGATGCCGCCGGCCGGGTGGTGTACAGCACTACCGAAAACCCGGTGGGCAGCCGCCTGTCCGAACGGGAACTGGCCAACGCTGTGCCGGTTGTATTGCAGAATCAAACTGTCGGACACCTGGTTTCCGGCATGCCGGGTAATCAGGTGCTGCTCACCGCCGAAGCCGAAGCATTTCTGGATCAGATTAACCGCTCGCTGCTGCAAGCCGGGCTGGTGGCGGGGCTGTTGGGGCTGGGGTTGGGGGGGTTGATTGCCCGCGGGCTGGCCGCGCCGCCGGGGCCGCCTGGCCCCCCGGGCCCGCGGGTT
>CAYWSS010000966.1:0-1715 GCA_964460505.1 uncultured Caldilineaceae bacterium
ACAGGTCTACTTTCAGTGGCCCTAAAAGTGCCGGTTACTTTAATTTACCTGATGATTTTTGCGGTATTGCGATTTTAGTTATTTCGGCTACCGGTTACTTTTCAGCCTGCAAGCTTAAATTGGCGATAAATAATCCAAAACCCAAAATAACTATATTTTCTCCATCATCCGGCTTAAAGCAATGCTGATTTCATCGGGCGAAATGGGCTGGCCGTTGGCCTTGTTCAGGGACATAACCGGCGTTGAGCCGGCCACGCGCTCCACTTCACCGACAATCTGGCCCATATTCAACTCCGGCACTAAAACGCCCTTGACTCGTTGGGCTACATTGGCAACCTGTTCCTGAGGAAACGGCCACAGCGTTACGGGGCGAAACAAACCAGCTTTAAGGCCCATCTCCCGCGCCTGGGCCACAGCCACCCGCGCCGAGCGGGCCACCGAGCCGTAAGCCACAATAGCTATCTCGGCGTCCTCCAGGTTAAATTCATCGTTTTTAAGAATATCATCTAAATTACCTTTGATTTTTGCTTCCAGGCGTTCAGCCAACGCCTGCGAGATATGGGGGTCTTCGGTGGGGAAGCCGGTGGTATCGTGAGTTAGGCCGGTTACGTGGTAACGATAGCCGGTGAAGAAATTAGCCATGGGTGGCACCTGGCTGCCGTTGGCGGCATAGGGCAAATACTTCTCCGGCGAGACGGTGGGTTTAGCCCGGTTGATGATTTTGAGTTGGGAAGGGTCGGGCAGTTCAACACGCTCACTCATGTGGCCCAGAAGCTCGTCAAGCAGCAGGATTACCGGCGTGCGATACTTTTCGGCCAGGTTAAAGGCCCGCACCGTTTCCCAATAAATTTCGGTCAGGGTAGATGGGGTCAGGGCAATAATCGAGTGGTCGCCGTGCGTACCCCAGCGTGCCTGCATCACATCGCCCTGCGCCAGCAGGGTGGGCAGGCCGGTGCTGGGACCGCCCCGCATTACGTTAATAATAACGCAAGGCACTTCGGTAATGCAGGCAAAGCCGAGATTTTCCTGTTTAAGCGAGAAACCGGGGCCGGATGTGGCCGTCATGGCCTTAACACCTGTTAGCGAGGCCCCAATTACCGCCGCCATACTGGCAATTTCATCTTCCATTTGAATAAAGACGCCGCCCACGCGAGGCATAAAACGGGACATATCGGCGGCAATTTCCGAAGAAGGCGTAATGGGGTAGCCGGCAAAAAAGCGGCAGCCGGCGGCCACGGCCGCTTCAGCCACCACCGAGTTCCCGGAAAGAGATACGATTTTGGATTTTGGATTTTGGATTTTGGATTGATTACTTTTTGTAGAACTCACTTGTCACCTCTCCTGCCTGATGAAATGAAAATCATTGCCTTTTTGCGCGTAATGTTTTGATGGAAGAGACTGTCATCGCTACAATTTCATCAGTTTCATTCATCAAGTTGGATACCCGTGCTTCTGGAATTAGGCCAGATTCAATCAATAGTTCTAACCAGAAGAGCGTCTCATCACTTTCTTCTTCAACAATGCTTAGCTTAGCAATCATATCGGCGGCTCTTTAGGAATTGCCGTGGCGCACCCTTGTGGTCGCTCAAGGCAGGCACAAGACCTGCCGCTACACCACGGAAAATACCAAAGACCCATATCGGCTTCAGATTTTGCACGACAAGCGTACAAATTCAGTGAACCCGTCAAAATCGCGCTCGGGCCGGTCTCTTGAC
>CAYWSS010000967.1:0-1705 GCA_964460505.1 uncultured Caldilineaceae bacterium
CTTCCATTCTGCCGCAGGTCCTGCTCTTATTTCCGGCCGGTTCAGAGCAGGACCTGCGGCGGAATGAAAGGATTATCTCTCATTTTTTGGCCTAAAGTGTAAACCTATTATTTGGATACATTGAAGCGATGCCGAAATATAGATACAAGTCGACTTTCAATGGTCCTAAAAGTGCCGGTCACTTTAATTTACCTGATGGCTTTTGCGGTATTGCCTATTTTTATAACGAGGTAAACCATGCATTTTAGAACCATAATAGAACCGTTTCGGATCAAAGCCGTTGAGCCCATTCGACGCACGACCCGAGTTGAGCGCGAGGCAGCTTTAAAAGAAGCTGGAAATAACCTGTTTTTGCTCAAGGCCGAAGATGTATTGATTGACTTGCTGACCGACTCCGGTACCGGGGCTATGTCTTCGGGGCAGTGGTCCGGCATGATGCGCGGTGACGAGTCGTACGCCGGAGCGCGCTCCTTTTACCGCTTTGAGGCAGCGGTGCAGGAAATTACCGGCTTGAAACACGTTATCCCCACCCACCAGGGGCGAGCCGCCGAGCGAATTCTGTTCGGCTCTATGCTTAAACCTGGCGATATTGTGCCCAACAACACCCATTTTGATACCACTCGCGCCAATGTGGAATATTGGGGAGCCACCGCTCTGGATATTCCCAACCCCGAATGTCAACACCCTCAACTTTTATGCCCTTTTAAAGGAGATATTGATTTGGAGGAACTGGAGCGGGCGCTTACCGAACAGGGCGATCAGGTGCCGCTGGTGATGATTACCGTCACCAACAACTCCGGCGGGGGGCAGCCGGTCAGTATGGCCAATATCCGGGCGGCCAGCAAACTGTGCCATCGGTTTAACAAGCCGCTGTTTTTGGACGCCTGTCGCTTTGCCGAAAACTCCTGGTTTATCAAAGTGCGTGAGGATGGTTACGCCGATAAAACGCCGCTCGAAATTGCGCAAGAGATGTTCAGCTATGTAGACGGCTGTACCATGAGCGCCAAAAAAGATGGCATGGCCAATATCGGCGGCTTTTTAGCGGTTAATGATGATGATTTGGCCCAACGAGCCAAAAATATACTTATCCTGTCAGAAGGGTTTCCCACTTACGGCGGGCTGGCCGGCTACGATTTGGAAGCCATTGCCGTGGGGTTGCACGAAGCGCTGGACGAGGATTATCTGCGTTACCGGATTCGCTCGGTTTCATACTTGGGCGAATTTTTATCCGGCGCGGAAATTCCAATTGTGCAGCCGCCCGGCGGGCACGCCATTTATATCGATGCCAAAGCCATGCTGCCGCACATTCCTCAGAACGAATATCCGGCCTGGGCTCTCTCGTTGGTGCTGTATCTGGAGGGTGGCGTTCGGTCAGTGGAGATTGGCTCGGTGATGTTTGGTATGCAGCCCGACGGTACTGAAAAACCGGCAAAAATGGAATTGGTGCGGTTGGCTTTGCCGCGTCGGGTTTACACCCAGAGCCACGTAGATTATCTGGCCGAGGTACTGACTTATGTCAATAAACTGCGTGAGCGCATTCGAGGAGTGAAAATTGTGGAGGCTCCGCCGGTGCTGCGTCACTTTTCTGCCCGGCTGGCCCCGGCCCATGGCAAGTTGGTGGTAGATTAGGCATTTACGATTCCAGATTTTGGATTTACAATTAAACCTGCACAGAAACCAATCGGGTTCAACGTAGATTCGAGGG
>CAYWSS010000968.1:0-1698 GCA_964460505.1 uncultured Caldilineaceae bacterium
TGGCGAAAATTGTAAACCTGTCTTTTGCTTCATTTTGGCCGAATGAAACGATACCTATTTTTCTCTGCGTTCTCTGCGGCCAGAAAAATACATCCCTAATACCGGCACGTACCATTTTAACCCGCAAATTTGGACAAATTTTGTGCTTTAAAGTATACTTTTGGTTTGTGTGCTCTCGACAATGAGCTGAACCTGGAAATTGCAAAAGACTCAAAGACAGACCGGAGAAGAAACAAATGCAAGTTTTATTAATTAAAGATGTTGATAACCTGGGCTATGCCGGCGAAATAAAAAAGGTTGCCAACGGTTTTGGACGCAACTATTTAATTCCGCAACAATTGGCTGTGGTGGCTACACCCGGCGCGTTAAAACAGGCCGAGACCATTCGCAAGGCCGGCGAAAAACAACGCGCTCAGGAAACGGAAGATGCCAGGGCTATTGTTAATCAGATTAGCAGCCTGGAATTACTGTTTGAGCGACGGGCCGGTGAAACCGGTAAATTGTACGGCTCGGTAACGTCCGGCGATATTGCCAACGCAATTAACGACAAAACCGGCATTGCTCTGGATAAACGCAAAGTAGCCCTGCCGGAACCCATCCGTAATTTGGGCAAACAGGAAGTACTTGTCAAACTGATGATTGATGTTTCCACGACCATTCAGATAGACGTGCTGCCTCTGGGTGGTATTCTGGAACGGGAACGCCTGACCGAAGCCGAATCTGAAGCAATTGAAGAAGCGCCGGTTGAAGAAGTTGTCGCAGAAGAAACCGTTGCCGAAACGCCTGAACCGGTTGTTGCCGAAATCGAAGAAGAAGCGCCGGCTGAAGAAGAAACCGCCGAGTAATCTTCGGTTAAATTCACTTCGACAAAATATAAACCCGGCAGATTTTAAATCTGCCGGGTTTTGTTTTTGGGTTAAATTCCCGACTCTATCCACCGGGGAAGATGGGGCAATATTTTCTCTAAAATCTGCCGGGTTCCGTCTACAAACACATCCAAATTACCGTCGTAAGCTTCGCCACCGTCGTTACCCACCAGATCGGTGACCCCGCGCAGGATCAGGCAGCGGGTGTTGTTTCGGGCCGACACCCAGGCAATGGCCCCGGATTCCCAATCTCCGGCTACGGCCCCAAATTTTTCTGCCAGCCTGGGCACTTCAGCCGCCACCAAATCCCGATCGGCCGAAACCAGCAAGGTGCGCTGTACAGCCTGCGGGTACGGTTCTGCCAGCCAGGATAGATCGAGGTCTGTTGAAAAGTGGGCAATGGCTTCATCCGGGTCGGTCATCTGCTCAATGATATCGTACACCACGGTGCGTTCAACCAGCACGATCGTGCCCTTTTTCACTTTTTCGGCAAACCCGCCGCAGGTGCCCACGTTGAGCAGCAGCCCCGGCTGCCAGCGAGAAAGCGCGTACTGCGCCGAAGCCGCTGCCGCAATTTTTCCCCACCCCCCATGAAAGAAAATTACCGGCGCCTGTCTCCCGGCAATTTCCAATTCCGTTTCAAACCATTCTCCCAAAGGAGAGACTTGCGGCTCTACGTGCGGCAGCAGATTGAGCAACACCCGCCATTCAATGTTGGCGGAAATGATAACAACAACGCCAGATTGATGATTCAGGCTCATTATTGCATCCTTTTTGGTAACTACTTAGGCACACACCTTTGTAGCCGCTATAGTAGCATCCTTTTGCCGTT
>CAYWSS010000969.1:0-1683 GCA_964460505.1 uncultured Caldilineaceae bacterium
GATTGATAGCGATAGCACTGCTGTGGACCAGGCGCGCTCCGCATGGAACCGTTTTCTCTTGCACTCCCGCGCCATCCACATGCAGGGGCGCCGGGCCGCCGGCGGCCATCCACTCGCCGTTGTAGCGGCGGGCAAAATGGAGGTGACTGGAATTAGACAACCCCGCTTCGCACGAAGCGTAGCCAATGACATCACCCTGTTTTACCCGTTGTCCAACCTGAACCGGCGCGTCGAAATCCAGCGCCATATGCATGTAAAACAGCACCCAGCCGGTTTGAATGTTGCCGTCGCCGTCAAGGTCCAGATACACTTCGCCCTGCCGGGCAGACACAATCACCCCATCGGCGGCAGCCGTGTTTGGTTCGGCCGAATAGAAGCAGTTGCCCAAAACATCCGGTGGGCCAAAATCAACGGCTGCCCAGGCGCTGCCGTCAACATAACCGCCGTGCGGGCCGCTGGTAAAGTAGAAGCCCTGCTCCTCTTTCCACGGTAAATCCAGCGGGGGTTGGGTTAAATTATAGGGGACCACCGGGTTTACGGCCAAGTCGAACGGATCGCCGAACAAATCGCGATAGGTGGCCAGTGCCCCTTCCCCCTTCAACTCTTTTTGCCAGCTCTCCCAATCTGAGTAGATGGCCAGAATATTCTGCATGCCCACTGTACCGGCATTAAGTCCCTGCGCCGAAATTGCCTGATTGCCGTCCGGGAGATAAAAAATCCAAAATCCGTCCCGCTTGTAGCCGTAGTATCCGGCATTAATTCGATTGGCAGTAAAGGAGAGCGCTCGATACAAATCGGCTCCACGCGGATTGTGCGGCCCCAGGGGCGCATTCAACCGGGTGTCGGTCGGGGACGGATTGGTGACCCATTCGCCGTAATATTCCAGCAGGGCCAGCAGCAACCGGGGCCCCACGCTAAACTGCACAGCCACCCGCTCAACAATTTCAGCCCCGGAGAGGAGTTCGTTGTCAACGCGCTGCTCGTACGTGGAGAGGTATCCTTCCTGCCCGGTAACAAATTTAGCAATGTCAAAATCCACGGAACCTGGCCCGTAAACAACCTCGCTATCGGGCATGAGTACAGTATCGGGAGCAACTTCGTCAGTCTGCACCGGCACCCGCAATCTTTGGTCAACATTGATGATGGCATCTACGCCGCTCAACCCGTTCATTTCTACCAGCTCTTCAATAGGCGTATTGTAAATCATCGAGATGTATCCCATTGTTTGGCCGGATGTTACCGTGTGGTACACAAACGGGCCGTGAGCCGGCGTAGGGATAGGCATCGGCGGAATCAGCGGGGTGGGGGTGGCTGTTGGTGTTACCGTTGGCGGAACCGGGGTCGGTGTTTCTGTGGCAGGAAACGACACCGCTACACTGGTGGCTGTGGGTGAACCCTGCGCTTTCGGGATAACTTGCTCCAGATTTTGCGTGGGCGTTGGAGCCGGTTGTTCCAAACTGCACCCGGAAATGAAAAAGAGTAAGCCGCCCAGCATACAGGCGGCTATTTTTTGCTTGCGGGATAATGTACCCATAGTGTAAATTCAAGTTCAGGAAGGTTGATTAACAAGTTGCTGCCTATTGTAATGGAATAAAATGTGAATCGCAAATGAAACGATGCCAAAATCAGGGACGATGAGGGATTTTGGCAGCATGTTGAAGCCTATACTGAGGCTCATTCTCA
>CAYWSS010000970.1:0-1678 GCA_964460505.1 uncultured Caldilineaceae bacterium
CGAGGCTATCGCGTGGTGCGACGGTTTGTCTCGTGGCGCGGTTGGCTGTTAGTAATGGTTGGGCAGCACCACCCGCTGCCCCGGAGAAATTCTGGATTTTGGCAGGCGAGCCACCCCCAGAATTGTTTCTTCACGGTTCAGCAGGATGAGGTTGCTGCGCGTGCCCAACATTTCTGCCGCCAGAATAGTGGGCTGGAGCGGGCTGTCAAAATGAAAATAAAGGATACGCTCGTGGGGCGGCTGCTGGATGGCCCGGAGTTTGGCTCCACGCATATATTTGCGCAGCACCAGCATCAACGGGGTCTCATTGCCAACCCCGCGGCGCGATTTTTCCAGAGTCAGGTGCAGGCGTGGCGCTTGCGGTTCGGCAGAGAGGATGAGGTAGTGCCGGACAGGGTAAGCGTAAATTTCAAAGCTGTAGGTCAGCGAGTTAATTTGGGTCACCCGCTGCACCCGCCCGCCAAGCAGGGTTTCTCTCAGTTCAGTTGCCATCGCGGCAATAGAAAATGTATCAAAGCTCATAAGCCTCTATTGATTTACGATTGCCGATTTACGATTGGTTTCTATGTGTGGTTTTAATCGTAAATTGTAAATCCACACAGTCCTGGCTGGACTGCGCCGGGAAAATCGCAAATCGGTTATTCTCCGGCAATTGTCAATTTTTCTGCCAAATCGGCGGCGGTGTCGCTGCCGCGAATGCGGATGCGGGGCATTTCAAAGCGGCCATCGTACGATTGCCCGGCCCCCCATTGGGTTGTAACGGCGGTCCAAAAATTGGCCGACTCCACAATTTGCATGGTCAGGGCATCGTACCGCCCGGCAGGGTACGAAAATGCGCGCACCGGTTCCTGAATGCGCTCCTCGATGGCTTCTTTTGAACCGAGAATTTCGTACACCAGAAAATCTGCATCGCGCCCGCTCAAATCGATGTGGCGGTAGCTGTGGGAGCCAAATTCCATCCCGGCCCGGTGCATTTCTGTGACCATGTCCCAGGAAAGGTAGCTGACATTGTTGGTGTCAATCACCTGGGTAAAGATGAAAAATGTACCGGTGTATCCGTACTTGCGCAATACAGGGAAGGCATTTTCGTAGTTATCACGGTAGCCGTCATCAAAAGTAATAATGATGGGTTTGGGTGGCAGGGTGTCGCCCCGCCCCAGCGCAAAACCAAGCTGCTTGAAGGTAATGGTTTCATACCCCTCCTGGCGCAAATAGGCCAGGTGCGCCTCAAACTGCTCCGGGCTGACGGATAAATCCCGGCGGATGGTGTCGGCATCAAGCGGCGGCTGCGACAGGTAGTGGTACATCAGAATGGGTACAGTGGCGGTAAATCCATGCGTTTTGTCCGGCGTTGGCAAAGGGGGCGTGAGAGTTACTGATGGCGTAACCGTGGGAGTCCAGGTGGGCACCCGCGTATTGGTCGGTGATGGCGGCGGGGCAGGTGTGGAAGATGGCGCAGCCGTTGGGCTGGCGGTGAATGTGGGCAAAGGGGTGCGGGTAGAGGTAGATGTTACCGTAGGCGCAGGCAAAGGGGTGGCAGTTGGCGCAGTTGTTGCTGTTACGGTAGGCGCTTGCTGCGCCACGGCGATTGTTTTTGATTGTTCCGGCTCATCGGATGGTTTTAAAAATGTGGTAGCCGCCACAAACCCAAATCCCAACTGCAAGGCAATAATAAAAA
>CAYWSS010000971.1:0-1672 GCA_964460505.1 uncultured Caldilineaceae bacterium
AAGCACGCGGGAATGACATCTCAAAAGTTCCGTTCTCATTCTGTTTTCAGTATAGGGTTGTTTTTTAATTGTACTTTGGATCTGTGGGGCAGTGGTTCACTACGTATTCTGTCGCCATCGGGGGCCGAGTTCCTCAAAGCCGCCCCCTAAAATCTCTTCCGTAACGTTAACCATAACAAACGCATTTTCATCCACGGCGTAAACTACAGATTTGAGATGGTCTGTCTCTGAAGGCGAAATAGCGCACAGCAGAACAGAGCGGGCGGCTCCGGTGTACATTCCCTTGCCTTCAAGGCAGGTGACACCCCGGTTAAGCAGCGTCAGAAGCTGCCGGCTGATGTCTTCTGCTTTTTCGGTGATGACGATGGCCAGATGCTCGTGGCGGTGGCCAAATCGAAAATCGTTGGACAGCACGTTGCCGGCGGCATCGGCAAGGCTGTGCAATAATTCTCCGGGCAGGTTCAGGGCTTCGTGCCGGGGCAAAACCTCGCCGGCGGATTGGCGCAACCCGAAGGTAAGCAGCGCTATTAAAAAAATGACGATGTACACAAGCGCGACCATGGCCATAATAACCGCTCCCGGAAATACGCCCACATCGGCGTTGTGAATAAACGCATTTTGTGAGATGGCCGGTGCGGGATGCAGCGAGAGCTTTATAATCCAGGCCAAACCCATCAGCAAGAACAACCAGATAAAATTACGGCGCAAACGTCTGCCAATGGCTTCCCAGAATGAAATGGGAAATTCGGGAGTGAGCAAACTGCCGGACAACCGCGCTGCCCATTCCTGGTGGGGCGCAAAGGGAGGGGTGAGCATGGCGGCAAAAAAATCGGTTTCCAGCAGCCGAACCCGCAGCGACCACAACTCGTAGTAGCGGTAACGGCGGGCTTCGATAACCAGAAAAAGGCAGATCATCAACAACCCCAGCAGAATAATAACGTGGGAATTGTTAGCCGAGCCAAACGAAAAAGTAAGGATGGCGGCAGTGGTTACCACCGCCCAGTTGGTGGTGTTATCCAGCCGTCGCCGCCACACGTTGGCCCGGGTCACTTCGCCCCGGTACAGGTGCGCCATCGACGTGTTGAATTGGCCGGGAGTCATTTTATACCCCCGAAATGTCCACACGGGTTCAGGCCCGGAAGATTGTGGTCTGGTTGCGTCCGCGTCTGTCATCGTTGATCCTCCAAAAGGTTGCAATGTGGCAAGTTGCAAGGTCGCAGGTTGCAAAGGTGCAGGTCGCAGAGTTTGTCGATTGTTCCGGATTCAAATCCGGAACAGGTAATTCGTCGGCTTAAGCCGGTTTACTATCCGGTTACGGGGATCCCCGTAACCATCACGTACATCTGCTCCCCTTCATCCTTGCACCTTTGCCTTCTGTAATCACCAGATTATCGCGATGGATGGCGGTGGGGCCGTAATCGAAGCCGAGAATGGGGGCAATTTCGCTGGAGCGTTTGCCACATATCGCCTGCAAGTCGGTGGATTTGTAGTGAGCCAGGCCGCGGCCAATTTCCTGCCCGTTGTTATTGAGCACGCGGAGGGTTGCGCCCCGTTCAAAGGTGCCGGAGACCTCTGTTACGCCGACCACCAGCAGGCTCTTGCCGTGGTTCACCAGCACGGTTGCGGCGCCATCATCAATGGTGACGCTGCCTTGAGCCGGTTCCACTCACAC
>CAYWSS010000972.1:0-1670 GCA_964460505.1 uncultured Caldilineaceae bacterium
TTCGTGCAATTCGTGGCAAATTCTTTACTTTGATCCTGTGAAATCCTGTAGAGCCTCTTTTTTTAGAAAAAAATCAGGACTTCCCGGCCCAAAACGTGCCGTAGAATAACCCAAAAAGTATAACATTCGGGATTTGATTTGTAAAATGTTACGCAATGACAACGTGCGTTTCAGTTTAGGGGTAAATTTTTATCTAACCGCAGAGAACGCGCAACGCGCAGAGGAAAAACAGATAAATTTTTGCGTTCTTGGCAGCCTCTGCGGTAAATTTTCGGCGCATTGGTAAATCTGCCCCAAGAGTAAAATACCCCTGCAAGGGCAGGCAACCTAATTAAAGCCCAATCCTCGTTCCTTTAAACTGACAAAGCGCTGGTGTCCAATTATCACGTGATCCAGCACCTCAATGCCTAACAGGATGCCGGCCTCAACAAAAGAGCGGGTCACATGGATATCTTCCGGCGAGGGTGTTGGATCGCCGGAGGGGTGATTGTGGGCAATAATCAGAGCGGTGGCGTTTTCTCTGACGGCCTCACGAAAGACTTCTCCTACCCGAATGATGGAAGAATTTACGTTGCCAATGTAAATGGTGGGGCTGCGCAGCACCCTGTTTTTTGTGTCCAGCAAAATTATGCGGAGATTTTCCTGCTCCAGGCTGCCCATTTCCAGCATCAACATGTTGGCGGCATCGGCCGGCGACGTAATTTGGGGGCGGGAATCTGCCGATGTCAGCAACAGCCGCCGGCCCAGTTCCAGCGCGGCTTTCACGTGGGCAATTTTGGCATCGCTGATGCCTCTCACCTGGGCCAGATCGCTAAAGCTGGCTCTGGCCAGCCCATCAAGTCCATAAAATTCTTTAAGCAGACGGGTACTGAGGGTCACCACATTTTCGCCGGGCGAACCAACCCTCAACAGAATTGCCAGCAGTTCTGCGTTTGAAAGCGCTGCCTCACCGTAATTTTTCAGCCGTTCGCGGGGGCGTTCCCCTTCGGGGAAATCGTGGATGGTCAGATGATAATCTACCGAAGATTCATTCGTCATTGAAAGGTCTCAAAATGAATGATAAAGTCAGAAGGATAAACGATGAAAGGCAAGCGTTTAAATTCATCCTTCTACATTTACACCTGCACTGACCCGCAAGGGGTCCGGCGCAAGTGTCCTTCATCATTTAGTAAATGTGTGCCTCAAGGCAGGACACGCCGCTTATGCCAACCACGGCATTATGTCGAATACCGGCCGGCAGGTCTAACCTGTCGCCTTCATTCATTTTGATGGTTTTGTGACGTGTGGGGAATTCAAATTTGATACTACCCGATACCACCACCAGCACTTTGTGGTAGCCGTGGGTGTGTCCCTCTAAAACGCCTTGGGCCGGAGCGGACCAGTTATAAACTGTTAATTCTTCCTCAGCCAGTTGATTCCGTAAATCTTCTTCTGTGGGTTTTCCGTCTGCAATCCATGGTGTCATTCTTAATTCCATAATAGCTCCTTGTATAAGATAGTAATTGGAGTACGGACTTTAGCCCGTAATTTTGGAGATAGCAGACTAAAGTCTGCACTCCATCACTACTCCTCGCTAAGTTTGTTGATTTGTTGGTCAGCCGTTAGCAACCGGTGAGTACAGGTTCAGTAAACCCGGTGCTGTGGCCGGTCTCTGACCGAGCCACCTAAGC
>CAYWSS010000973.1:0-1658 GCA_964460505.1 uncultured Caldilineaceae bacterium
TTTCGTGTTAATTCGTGGCAAATTCTTTACTTTGATCCTGCGAAATCCTGTAGAGTCAAAAATTTCTGACCTGGATACGAAAACATGGCAATTAGACCGATAGTATTGTACAACGACAATGAAGCCGCATTGCGAAAAAAAAGTGAGCCGGTACGGGTTGTCAACCGGCGCGTAAAGAAGCTGGTTCAGGATTTAAAGGACACCCTGCTCAACCGGGGAGACGGCATTGGCTTGGCTGCGCCTCAAATCAATGTTCACAGCCGGGTGGTGTTGGTTTGGCTGGGCAGCCACGATGACAGCAAAGAAGAACTGGACCCGCCCCTTGCGCTCATCAATCCTGAAATTGTGGAAGCCGGAGACGAGCAGCGCGATTACGACGGCTGCCTCAGTTTTCCCGGCCTCTACGCCGATACGGTGCGCCCCCACTATTTGCGGGTGACCGGCCTGGACGAGCGGGGCAAACCCTTTGACCGGGTTTTTGAGGGGTTTGATGCCGTGTTAGTGCATCACGAAATTGACCACCTGAATGGCGTATTGTTCATCGACCGGGTGGCCAGGCCTGAGGATCTGTATCGCGTGCAGGAGGACGAAGACGGCAAGCTGGTGCGCGTGCCGGTTTCTTCCATAAACGCGTAAATAATCTGTTGGGCAGATAAAATACAATAATGTGGGTGATTTTCGAGTGTTTTACCGGATAGATGTATCTAAACGGGAGGTGCGTGTTTTGGCCATTGGGTTAAAAAGAGAGATCAGTTATGGATTGGTGGAGAAAGGTTTGAGCTATGAATATTGTTTCAATCGCCGACGCTAAAGCGCGCCTAAGTGCATATATAAAGGAAAGTGAAGAAAAAGGCCCCGTCATCATTACCGGAAATGGACGACCAGCCGCAATTTTATTGCCGGTGCTGGATGAAGATGATATAGAATGATTGCTTTTTATAATCCCAAGTTCTGTCAATTGATAGAGGCAGCAGAACACCGGATTAAAGAAACAGGGGGTATCCTATCCCCCACGAAGAATTTTGGCAATCCGTTGAGGAAATGGAAGTCGGTTCATCGTGATCTATGAATAGTGGAGGCAAAGGGGGTTAGTTAAATCTACCAGTATTGCTCCCCTTCCGTTTTTTGAAATTGGTTGTGCCTGTGGCATCATTTTGGCTTTGAAGTTGGTTTTACTGATCCGCAATCGGCTGAAATTTGGGCGTTATGAAGATGATGACGCCACAATTTCACCCGTCACCAGCTTGCGCGCGGTTTCCACCAGCACCCGGTGCTCGGTGGCGTGAATCCGCGCCTCCAGCGAAAAAAGCGTATCATCCGGCAGGATGGGCACAACCTCGGTGGCCAGCACCGGGCCGTTGTCCACGCCCTCATCCGGCACCAGATGCACCATGATACCGGTGCGCTCGATTTCTCCCCGTTGAAACGCCTCAAACGCCCGCTCGATGCCGCGCGTACCCGGAAATGCGCCGGGCAGCGCCGGATGAAGATTAACCACGCGATTGGGAAACCGGCGCAGAAAATTCATGCTCAAAACTAGCATCCAGCCGGCCAAAATCACCCAGTCCGGCTCAAGACTGGAGATGAAGGCGGCCACGTCTTCATCATATTCGGCCCGGCTGACCCCTTTTTTCTTAAAAATAACGGCGGGGGTGTGA
>CAYWSS010000974.1:0-1652 GCA_964460505.1 uncultured Caldilineaceae bacterium
TTATTTTTTGGCCTAAAGTGTAAACCTATTATTTGGATACATTGAAGCGATGCCCTTAAATCGTAATTATTCACCTCGTGAGGTGAGATTGTTCCGGTTATTCGATCAGAACGGGTAAATACCAGGTTAACTCGGCCAAATATCGAGTTACAGTTTCACTTCCTGCGGTCGCTGTAACCATTGGGTGGAACAGGTGAATTGTTATTGTTATGACAAACCAAAAAGGGGAAGCCCAATCATCAGGCTTCCCCTTTTGTTTGCAAAAAATTAGCGCACGGCCAATACTAATTTATCTTGTTTGATTCAGGACGTGGCCCTAAAACCAGATCCAACGTTTGTTCTTTACCATTGCGAATGATTGTCAACGTGATGGTTTTATCTACTTCACCGCGCCGGCTTAAAAATGAGATAAGATCATCAAACACGCGAATCTCTTCATCATCAATGGCAATGATAACATCACCGCCAATGGTAATATCCAATCCGTTGTCAAACACAATTTCTTTGGTTCCACTGCGCAGACCGGCATCATCGGCGGGGCTGCCGGAGATGATTTGCACAACCAGCGCTCCGGCTGCTTCCGGCAAATCCATAGCTTCTGCAATTTCTTTAGTTACCGTATTTCCGGAGAAACCAATCCAGGGATGTTGAAACTTGCCGTCTTCAATTAAACTGGGGACAACCCGCTGGGCCAGGTTAGAAGGTACCGCAAACCCTACCCCTAAAAAGCTGCGCTCGCCTGCAACCCGATCCCGGCGAGGCACAATGGCCGTGTTTACCCCAATAACTTCACCATGAGAATTAAGCAGCGGCCCGCCCGAATTGCCGGGATTAATGGCCGCGTCAGTTTGAATAATTTCGGGGATTCGGAACGAGCCGTTTTCGGTGGGCAGGCTGCGTCCCAACGCGCTGACAATGCCGCTGGTTAGCGTGCCTTCCAGTCCAAACGGGTTACCGATAGCCACAGCGCGTTGGCCAACCCGCACCTCGTCTGAATCTGCCCATGTCACCGGGCGCAAGGCCTCTTCCGGGGCCGTAACCTTGATGACGGCGACATCACTGTCGGGGTCTGCCCCAATATATTTTGCATCCAACGTCGTGCCATCATAAAAGGTCACTTCAATTTTTTCTGCATTTGCAATCACGTGATTGTTGGTAACAATATGTCCCTCAGAATCGACCACAAAGCCGGAGCCTTGCCCCTGCGTTGGGAACAGATTACTTGAAATATTATCAACCTCATTTTCTACCGTTACCACAATATTAACCACCGAGGGATTAACGCGCTCATAAATGTTAATGAGCAGTAGTTCCTCGGCATCGGCCTCGGCCACGGCTTTGGCCGGCAGCGGCGTAGGCGAAGGCGCAAGCCTGGGCATAGTCTGCACTGCGGCCTGCATTTCTGCCAACTTGCTCTCTTCATCTTCAGAACTCGTGGCTTCTTTGGTTTCTATTTCTGCTTCCTGGGCAGAAGAGGGGGAGGCGTCACCGGCGTTATCGGCAGAAAACGCCGGGACAAAGGACGACACATTGCAGGCCGACAGGGCAAGTGCCACAATTATGCCAGAAAAAAGTATCCGTATTTGAGACAAGTTGGCCTCCTGATATGTCGTACTGCGCGCATTTTTATGAGGTTTTTTCGTAACTACTTG
>CAYWSS010000975.1:0-1634 GCA_964460505.1 uncultured Caldilineaceae bacterium
CAACGCCCACAAGGGGCTTAACTACCCGTCAAAATCAACTTGACTTAGTACTTAGAAATCGGGATTAAATAACTGTCCCATTTTGTCCAAAAAATGGTAAAGTGCCTGCTGCATCGGTATAAACTGTTTTTTGGATGTTCTTGAGGCTGACGGTGATGATTCTTTCGGTTACGCTCAAGACAGGTTTTATCGGCAATAATTTTCTTGTACCAATTAATGTAGAAAGGGGCGTTTTATGGAAGAACAGCAATTATCAACCGGTACCACGCAAAGCAATTCCGCCAGCGGCGTCTGGCCGGATTGGCAAAAGCAGATTGTGGGCGTGGTTCTGCTGCTGCTAATTCCGGTGGCACTCTACTTTTTGCGGCCGGTGCTGCCCGCCCTGCTGCTGACCTTTGCCATTGCGTTTGTGTTGATGTACCCCATCCGCTGGTTGCAGCGGATCAGTTTGTCCTATAAACTGGCGGCGCTGATTGTGTACCTGCTATTTCTGCTGCTCAGTATGGTCGCGATTATCTGGTTTATCGGCTACGCGGTTGGGGGCATAATTGATACCCTGCAAAGCAGCCGCGAGTTTGTGGCGCAGATTGTTGACCGCGTGACCGGAGAAACCGTTGCCGGAACCGGGCCAAAGGAGAAACTTGATTTTGCGCTTAACGGCTTTAAGGCGTTATCTGTGGTAGGCATGGGCATCAGCCTGTTTACCTCTCCCGGAGATTTTATTGCAGCCGTCATCGAAAGAATTAGCCGCTTCACCAGCTTTATCAGCGGCTACGGCTTTCTAATTATTCTCCTGCTATTTTTCCTGCTGGAATGGCCCCGCACGCTGAAAATTATTGGGGGCAGGTTGTCCGGCAGCTCCCGCCGGGAGTACGCCATCCTTTTCCGCCGGATGATTGACCTGGGTCAGCGTTACATCCTGGGGTCATTCCTGATTGTGCTGTTTTATTGGCTGGTTACGACCCTGATCTTTTTGATCAGTGGGGTGCCCAATGCTATTGTGCTCGGGCTGCTGGTCGCCATTCCCAATTTTATCCCGCAGGGCGGCGGGCTGGTTTCGGCCATTATGGTCTTTGTGATTACGTTGGTCACCGGCTCTAATACCTTCGCCGTTAATCGACTCGTTTTTGCCTTCATCGAGATGACTATTTTTATGCTGATATCCGGCGTGGCCTACTATTTTGTGGATGTGCGCATCTACTCCAAATCGGTCAATGTGCCGGTCTGGATTCTTTTGGCCGGGATGGTTGTTTTTGGGGCAGTGATGGGCGTGATTGGCGTATTTATTGCCGCCGCCGCCGTGGCCATTCTGGGCGAGGTTCTGGATTTTGTCCTGAAAAAACTTCAAGGTGCAGACCCCTATCCCGGCCAAGCCGAGCCGCCCCTGTTTTCTTCCGGTGCCGGTGAGGTTGAAGCATTGCCTGAAGAACAAGGGGAGCTTGCCCAAACTTAAGATTGGGCCGTTAATTATTGTGGCTCTCTGGTAGTTTGCAGGATCGCTCTATAAAAAGCGTATTACCTGCCACTAATTTCACTAATTTTTTATGGCTCTTTAGGAATTGCCGTGGCATACCCCAATATATATACTGAGATTAGTTTGAAACCGGAACTTTTAAGAAAGGTACTGTGTCATG
>CAYWSS010000976.1:0-1627 GCA_964460505.1 uncultured Caldilineaceae bacterium
ACGGGTGTAGCATTTGGGCCTTGTGCCCTTTTTACTGCTGTAACAACGCCCACAAAGGGCTTAACTACCCGTCAAAACAAAGTTGACTTAGCCTGAGGTATTTTAAGGAGGCAACAATGGCAAAGATCAGTGCAGCGTTGGAAACACAACTTAAATTGGCGCCCGACCAGCTTGTGGATTTAATTGTTCGCACGCAAGGAGATGCCTCGCCGCATCTGGCGTGGGTGAAATCAACAGGAATAACGGTTAACCGGCAGTTTCGATTAACGCCGGGCCTGGCGGTAACCTGCTCCGGAGTCGATGCCTTAAAATTGGCAGATCAGGATTGGGTCATTTCTGTCGAGCTCGATCAACCGGTAAAAGCATTGTAAACTCAATGGTGGCAATGACAGGGAATTGAGCAACGTGATAACTCACCAAACTCACTCAACTCATTAAACTTTTCAGGAGGACAAAATGGCTAAAATTGCATCAGAATTAAAGCAGCAAATGAATGCGGTACCCAATCAGGATCCCATTCCTGTAATTGTGCGGCGAAAAGCGGGTTTTTTTACGGCGCAGGCTGTTTTGCCCAGCAAGGTAAAGATAGACTGCCAATTTAACCTGTTTCCCGGTGAAGCCTTAAAAATGACCGCCGCCGACATCGAAGCAGTCAGCAATAATGAGGCCGTGGAGCAAATCTGGCCCGACCTGCCGGTGCAAGCCTGGCTTAATGTCTCGGTTCCAAAAATTGTTGCGCCGCAAGTGTGGGAGGCCGGGTTTAAAGGCAAAGGTATAAAATTGGGTATCATCGATACCGGTATCGATAATACGCATCCCGATTTTACCAACAGGATTATAGCGATGAAAAGTTTTGTGGATGATACGCCCATCGATGAAAATGGGCACGGCACCCACGTGGCCGGTATTGCCGCCGGCAGCGGCGCCAAATCTAATGGAAAATATGTGGGGGTTGCCCCCGAAGCCGAGTTGTTTGTAGCCAAAGTACTCGATGCTGATGGCAGCGGCTCGATGAGCGGGGTGATGGCCGGCATCGAATGGGCAGTGTTGGATCAGCAGGTGCAGGTCATCAACCTGTCGCTGGGCAGTTCCGGCCCGTGCGACGGCACGGACGCCCTCTCTACCCTGTGCAACGAGGCGGTGCAGCAAGCCGGGGTGGTGGTCTGCGCCGCCGCCGGCAACGAAGGGCCGGGCGCAAGCACGGTGGGGTCGCCGGGATGCGCCGCTTTTGTGATTACCGTGGGGGCGGTGGACGATAACGACAAAATGGCTAATTTCTCTTCGCGCGGTCCCACATCCGATAATCGTATCAAGCCGGATATTGTCTATCCCGGTGTAGGCATTGCCGCGCCCCAGGCTGCCGGAACCCGGTTGGGGCCGGTGGTTGAAGAAGGCTACATTGCTATCAACGGCACCAGCATGGCTACCCCTCACGCAACGGGCGTGGCGGCATTGATGTTGCAGGCCAATCCCAAATTGAGTACCCAGCAGGTGAAATCGCTGATGCTGGCCGGGGCCGTGGATCTGGGTTTTGCGCCGAACGATCAAGGCTCCGGACGGGGTGATGCCCATCAATCTTACCTTAAAGCGATTGAGGTCGTTCCCCCCGCGCCCCCACCCGAACCTC
>CAYWSS010000977.1:0-1625 GCA_964460505.1 uncultured Caldilineaceae bacterium
CTTAACTTCCCCCCCGATTCGGGGGGGGTTGAGGGGGGGGAAAAACGGCAAAAGGGCGCTACTGTAGCGGCTACGCCTTATTTTCCAGAACCGTTTTGTAGACCGAAACGGTCTCCCGCGCTGTTTTATCCCAGCGAAATTGGGCGGCGCGTAAAATTCCTCGCTGCGACATTTGCTCCCGCAGCGCGCGCTGGTTGCTAACCTCGGCCAGAGCATCGGCCAGAGCGTTGGTGTTGGCCGGGGCTACCAGCCGGGCGGTGCCATCGACCCCGGCCACTTCCGGCAGCGCTGAAGCGGTGCTGGTGATAACCGGGGTGCCGCAGGCCATCGCTTCCAGCACCGGCAATCCAAACCCCTCAAAATGAGAAGGGTAAACAAAAATTGTGGCGGCATTATACCACAGCGCCAGGGTTTCTTGCGGCACATAACCGGGAAAGTGGACAGAGTCCGTCAGGTTTAACGATTTCACCAGCCTGAAAATCTCCTGATAATACCATCCCTTGCCCCCGGCCACGACCAGCAGAGGCGCCTTGGGGTTGCGCTTGCGCCACCGGGCATACGCTTTGATTAAGCCGTCAACATTTTTACGCGGTTCCAGGGTGCCAAGGTACAGAATAAATCTGCCGGGCAGTTGTTGGGCGGCTCTAAACGCCTCCACCTCTGGCTGTGGCAGGGGCCGGAAACTGTCATCGGAACCACAATAGATGGTATGCACCCGCGCCGGCGGCACCTGTAAAAATTTGATAACATCCTGCCGCGTACTTTCGGAAATGGTAATAACCGCTTTGGCGCGATTAACTGTTGTTGCGGTAAAGCGGGTCAGGTACCAGCGGTTAAAGGGCCGAAACGCCTCGGGATAACGATAAAAACTAAGGTCGTACACTGTTACCACAAAGGGGCAAGGTACAACAATTGGCGCAACAAAGGCCAAAGCGTGAAGCATGTCCACCCTGGCCCGTTTTAAGGCCAGGGGTTGAATAAACTGTTCCCAAAAAATGCGGATCACCGGCGTTTTGGTGGGTAATTGGCTGAAATGTAAATTCAGCCCCCGGGTTTTTTCCTTATACGTGCGGTCGTACAAGAAAGCGTCGTATCTGAAATATTCCGGCGAAACGTGGGCCAGATTTTTAAGCAGGTTATAGATATACCAGCTTATCCCTGCCCCCCGGTACGTTTGACTGAGCGATAGCAGGTGGGCATTTAACCCAATACGAGCAGGACTATTTTGCATTGGACAATTATAACACAAGCCTTTAAAGCCGCTGAATCGGAAACCCGCTTCTGATTCTTGAAATTTAGGGCGGTGGCACTTAAAATAGTGATGAGATGGCTCCGTTTAACACCCATTTTTTTGTTGCAGAAACAATTTGGCCCGAACTGGATGGCCCCTGGCAGCCATTTATCGGGCAATTCTATTTTGGTTCAGTTGCGCCGGATGTTGATAAACTCTCCAAAGACCTGACCCAAAAAGACACCCATTTCTTTGATCGCACAACCGCGTGGGAATTGATGGCTTCTCACCGGTCTGCAACGTTTTTGCAAAACCAGCCCCGTTTTTTATCCCGGCCGTTTTCAGAGCTTTCCGCAGAAGCGCAAGCCTTTGCGCTGGGGTATCTGTGCCATTT
>CAYWSS010000978.1:0-1621 GCA_964460505.1 uncultured Caldilineaceae bacterium
GGGTGGGGAGGCAGCCCGCACGACCTGAGGGTCGAGGTGGGAGGGGGGTGAACGATTATGTTTATTCAGCCGGATTCTTGAGCGGTAATGAGATTTCAACCACTACCCCCGGCCCTTGCTCTCTATTGTAGATACGGCATATGCCGCCGGCATTCCATACCATAGATGCCACCATTGATAAGCCCAGTCCCATCCCGCTTGCTTCGCCGGTAAAGAATTTTTCTCCCTGGTAGTAAGGGGTCCACGCCCTGGCTAACTGCGTGGATGAAAGGTTAATGCCATTATCTCCAATGCGGAGGGTAATAGCCTCTCTAAATCTGGGTCGAATAACCTCAATCGTTACGCTGGGGGATTGATTGGGATGGAACTTTTTTGAATTTTCCAGCACCTCTCTTAGCAGCAGCTCCGTATCGCTCTGTGAAAAGTTCAGGACAATCTCACCAGAATTCAGATTATCTTCGTGCGAAACGGTTACATCCTTCAGTTCAATGTCGCTGCAAATTTCTTCAACCGCAGGCTGCATCTGATCCAGACTAAATTTTTTGGCCGAGCGGGCATAGCTGGAGGCGTGAAGGTATTGGATAATATCTTCAATTTCACCTTGCAATCGGGTTATCCCATCCGATGCTCGGGTGGCAATCATGGTAATGTCATCTTTGGATAACTCATCGATGTAATTCTTGAGCAGGTCCAGCCCCGTAACAAGCGGAATGAGCGGCGTCCGAAATTTGTGGGCAATCATAGCGTGAAAATGCCACTTGTCGCTTTGCAGCACCATTTGCGCGGTAATGTCTCGCAAATGCACCACCCACAATGTGTCTCTGTCACTGTTTGAGGGGAGCTCAAGCTGCAATGAATCCACCCGCAGCCAAAACGCCTGAGATTCAGGCGTTTCCGGTCTAACCAGATAGCGTGGTGTTTCCTGCCCGGTGGGGTCGGGCCAAATGGCCCAGGCCGATTCCGGTTCTGTTCGGTACTGTTTTCTGACCAGTTGATGGAAGGTCTCGGTTATCTCTTTGGAGTCGTTATCCGGCAGGCCCAGGTATAAACGGGCTTGAGTGTTGGCGTAGTGAATTTTTCCGCTGTCGTCCATCATCAGATACCCGTCGTCAGCCTTTTCTACCACCCATTCAAATTTGGTGCGTTCTGCCAAAAGCCGCCTAAAACGGTTGAGCCGGGTAATGGTGCGCACGCGAGTGCGAAGCTCGGTGCGGTCAAACGGTTTGGTGATAAAGTCATCGGCCCCGGCTTCAATTCCTTGCAAGCGAGAATCCCGGTCATCCAGCGCCGTGACCAGAATAACCGGCACATCGGCCAGTACAGGGTCATTGCGAAGATGCCGGCACACCTCAAAACCATCCATATCCGGCATCATCACATCAAGCAAAATAACATCCGGAACAAGTTCTTTGGCCTGGGCCAGGGCTTCTTTGCCGTCGGCGGCAAAGGCCAAATTGTAGCCTTGTGTCAGCAGTAGGGCTTCCAGGCTGTCCCGACCCAGCGGTTCGTCATCTACAATTAACACTGTCGGTTTTGGGGTCATAGAAAAAATCCTTTACTGTGGTTTACGGCCGGATATTTTTAATTGCGAATACCCAGACAGCGGGCACACGTAACGCGA
>CAYWSS010000979.1:0-1612 GCA_964460505.1 uncultured Caldilineaceae bacterium
GGTGAACGATTACCCGTGGATGGTATGTCGGCCAAGCTTGGCCTTGATGCCACCGCTTCTCTCAAGGATTGGGACATTGAGCGTCTTACTGCCGCCCCAGGCTGTAAAGGCGGCCCTGGCGGCAATTGCCCAACTCGGTTTCTAATGTTACTATTTCACCCAATCCTTTTTTGACTGATTCATAGCGTAAATTTGCCTGGTTTCGGCAAGCTCACGGTGTCACGTGTCACAATTTTCCACCTGAAACTTGACACCTGACACGATGATTGGAGATTGACCATGACTTCTCAACTGATTTTGGGTGACTGGCTCATCATCACCCCCACCGAAGCGCCCAAGAAAAAATGGGGGGTGCGGGTGGTGAATGATAAAATTGAGGCGATAGGCCCGCACGCTGAATTACAGGCCAACTATCCCGCTGATAAAATTCACAATGCCGCCGGCTGCGTGGTGTCGCCCGGCTTTGTCAATGCGCATGCGCATTTGTACGGCGTGCTGGCTCACGGTATCCCCCTGAATAAAGCCCCCTCCGATTTTTGGGCGTTTCTGGCCGATTTCTGGTGGCCGCTGGTAGAAGATGCGCTGGACCACGAAATGATTTGCGCCGCAACCGACTGGGTTTGCACAGAAATGCTGCAAAGCGGCACGACCACTGTTTACGATTGCCTGGAAGCGCCCTTTGCCCTCCCGAATGCGTTGTTGGCCCAGAAAGAGGTGGTTGACCAACGCGGAATGCGCGCTATTCTCTCTTTTGAAGCCACCGAACGGATCAGCCAGAAAAACGGCCGGTTGGGGCTGCAAGAGAATGTAAAATTTATTGATGTATGCCAAAAAGAAGGGGGATTGGTACAGGGATTAATGTGCTTTCACACCATCTTTACCTGCCCGGCTGATTTCATACAGCAAGCCTTTGCCCTGGCCGCCGGACAAAACGTATTAACCCACTGCCATTGCAACGAAGGTGTCCACGAACCAAACTACGCGCTGAAACATTTTGGGATGCGCACTCTGGAATATTACGACAAATTGGGCGTAGCCGGGCCGGATATGTTGGCCTCGCAGTGCGTGCAATTATCTGACAGGGAACGGGCCATTATTGCAGAGCGTGGCATAAAAGTGACGCACATGCCGTTGAGCAATTGCGAGGTTGGGGGCGGAATTGCGCCCATTCCGGAACAGGTTGCGGCCGGCGTTACGCTTGGCCTGGGTTCCGACGGCTACATCAACGACTTCTTCGAGGTCATGCGCGGGGCGTTCCTCATCCACAAAGCAAACAAACTCAACCCGCAGGTAATGCCCGCCCACCAGGTTTGGTATCTGGCAACAGAAGGAGGGGCGCGTTCGATAGGGTTGGACAAAGTTGGCCGGCTGGAACCGGGCTGGGCCGCCGACCTGCAACTCATCGACGGCACTTTTCCTACGCCGCCGGCCGAACACAATTTGTATGAACAGCTTGTCTTGTGGCGCAACCACACCCACGTCCGCGATGTAATGGTGGCCGGCCAATGGCGGGGTCAAAATGGGGGTGTGCCTGGCGCAGATGGAGCCGCCCTTCGAGCGCGGGGTCAGCAGCACGCCACGCGCATGTTGGGCGCAGCAGTATTATACTGCT
>CAYWSS010000980.1:0-1610 GCA_964460505.1 uncultured Caldilineaceae bacterium
CTAAGCGGGCGCGGTCAGGAGACCGGCCCGAGCGCGATTTTGACGGGTTCGCAGAACTTGTACTCAAACTTTTTGCGCCGGCTTTTTTGCTTCCACAGTTAAAAACCCAATTCATTGCAGAAATACCAAACCATATGGTAAAATTGATTGAATCGTTTAGCCGGAAAAGGGGAGCATTATGATTGACAGCAACCTCAACCCTGAAAACTCTTCAGCGCAATCCGAACCTAAAAAATCATTTGAACCATTGCAAACGTACCACCTTTCGCACGACCTGCGAGGGCCGCTCAACTCGGTGCTGGGCTTTACCGAGTTGCTGCTGGAAGGCATTGAGGGGCCGTTGAGCGATCTTCAAATGGAAGATGTTTCGGCTATCCGGCAGAGCGCCCAAAAACTGCTGAAATTGATCAACACCGTGGTCGATTTGGGAAAAGTGGATGCCGGCAAAATGGGCTTGAATTTGAGTCCAACAAATCTGGGCCAAACCCTGAATACACTCATCGCCACCCACCCTGAAATCAGGGCATCGTCCGTTGAATGTGCGCTCAATCTCCCGGAGGAGTTTCCCGCGGTATGGGCCGACGGCAATCGGGTGGCGCAAATTGTTGATGGCCTTATTGTTTATGTTCTGCCCAAAAAAGGGGTGGAGAAAATTGAGATCTCCATTTCCCACGACAATATCAAAGCGGCTATCAACCTTACGGTTTCCGGGCTGGTACTCCCCCCGGAAAAACTGGATATGCTGTTTGACCTCTCAGTAGAGGTTGACCGCACCGGGCGCAGCAAACTGACCGAAGGAGGTCTGTTTGCCCCCCTGGCTTACAAATTGGCACAGCAACAGCAGGGCCAGATTAAGGCCGTGCCTACGGGAGCCACCGAAACAACTTTTGTCCTTAAGCTGCCGTTGTACCGGCCGGAATAAACGAAGGCGATTAACCCTACCTGTTTTTTGAAAGTAAAGTAGGGGTGGAATCCAGGCCTTTAGGCTTGTAAGGCATCAAACCTAAAGGTTTAGACTCCCATTCCCCCCTACCTTTTGAGAAGATACGTAAAATTTTTCTAAAATTACTGTTTACAGCCATCTGACTATGACTTTATCACCCAAGAGTAAATATTACCCACTACTGGAATATTTAAAACAGCAGCCAGACTCGGGGTTGCTTGAATTAACCTTTACTGAAATTGAAGCAATTATCGGCAACAAGTTGCCGGCCAGTGCCACTTCCAGCCGAGCCTGGTGGGCCAATAACCAGACATCGCAGGCATTGGCCTGGCAAGAGGCGGGCTGGGTAGTAGATGATGTTGATTTTAAGGGCCACGCCGTTGTCTTTCGCCCGGCCCGGATTACCTACCGGGTCAGCCCCATCCGTAAATCGGTGGGGTGGAGTGGGGATCAGGTAAAGGCGCTGCGTGACCATGCCGGCTGGTCGCAACAGGAGTTGGCCCGGCGGCTGGCCGTGCGGCAGCAAACCATCAGCGATTGGGAAACCGGCAACCACACCGCTCGCCGGTCGATGAATAAATTGCTGCAAATCATTGCCGAGGAAGCTGGATTTCCATACAATGCAGAAACCCCTTGACACCAACACGAAATCGCGTTAATATAACAT
>CAYWSS010000981.1:0-1602 GCA_964460505.1 uncultured Caldilineaceae bacterium
AAAAGGGCGCTACTGTAGCGGTTTCAAAGGTGTGTGCCTAAGTAGTTACAAAATCGTTATTTCACCTTTAGAATGATTTTGCCAATATTCCGGTTATTTTGCATGGTTTCGTGGGCTTCGTTGGTTTGCTCAACCGGGTAGACCGAGTCGATGACAGGCTCAATTGTGCCGGACAGAATTTGCCGCCAGAATTGCCCCATAAAGCGCTCTTTGATTTCAACCTTTTCTGCCACCGAGCGTGGCCGCAAGACCGAACCGATCAGTCGTAATCGACGCCCCATCAGCGCTCCCAGATTGATTTCTGCTTTAGACCCGCTGAGCATGGAAATGAATACCAGCCGCCCTCGTAATTTCAACAATTGAAGGTTGGGTTCCAGATAAGCAGCCCCGACCATATCCAGAATAACATCCACCCCCTCGCCGTTGGTATAAGCCCGAATGCGTTCTGAAAAAGCATCTGTTTTGTAGTTGATGGCGAGCGCTGCGCCCAAATTCAGACAGCGGGCCGTTTTTTCCTCTGTGCCGGCGGTTACAATTACCCGGCAGCCGGCCTCTTTTGCCAGTTGGATACCGGCGGTGCCCACACCACTGGCCCCACCGTGAATTAACACAGTTTCCCCGGCTTGAAGCCCGGCCTCCATAAACAAGTTCACGTAGGCTGTAAAAAACACTTCGGGCAAAGCTGTGGCCTTCTCAAAGCTCCAGCCATCCGGAATGGGAATCAGCATCTGGTGCGGCACGTTGACTTGCTCGGCATAGCCGCCGCCGGGCAACAGGGCGCACACCCGGTCACCCCCTTTCCAGCCGGTAACCTCTGCGCCAATAGCCGCAATTGTTCCGGCCATCTCCAACCCCAAGATATCAGAAGCGCCGGGGGGCGGCGGATAGTTCCCGGCCCGCTGGTACAGATCGGCCCGGTTGAGCGCCGTTGCATGAATATCAACCAATACCTCATCATCTCCAAAACTGGGAGAAGGAACCTCCTGCCAGGCCAGAGGGCGACCTTCTTGTTCTGTTTGTACAACTATCGCCTTCATAAAACACCTCGTTAATTGTGTAGAATAGTATTAGTGTACCTTATTTTTCTCTATGAAAAAATCTCAGCCGGTGCAGTTGCCGGATTTCAGGCCGGGAGCAGGAATTGAAACATAAGACGCAGGGTCGCAAATCGCAGAATCGCAAATAACAAAACTTGCGAATCTACAAACTTGCAATCTTACGACCCGGCACCCTGCGATTTGCGACTTGCACCCTGTACCCTTTGCAAGACGAGTCAAAAATTGCCTCAAATGGGGTGAACATCTATAGTTATGAAATCAAGCCCAAAACAGGTTCCGCAAAGCGTGGGGAGGGGGGTATTTACAGAAACATTACCCGCTCGTAATCAGCCTCAAAGCGAAAGCGGAGTGGCGTTAGCCGACCAAAGGTCCACTGCGCTGCGTACCTGACTACGAACATTTTATACGAAGAGACAATCCCAATCGGGACGACAACGAGAATGAAAATCAGGAGCACAGAGACCATTGAGTAGGCACAGAGAGACATAAATTTTTTGTAACTACTTAGGCACACACCTTTGTAGCCGCTATAGTAGCGTCCTTT
>CAYWSS010000982.1:0-1593 GCA_964460505.1 uncultured Caldilineaceae bacterium
CTCCTCGAAATGACATATTTCAAATGCACAAGTTATTTAATCCCGGTTCCTAAACTACAAATATGAGGATACACAATGCTTGTAACGCTAATTATTATGGATGGATGGGGGCTGAATCCCCGCGAAGATCACAATGCCATTGCGCAGGGAAACACCCCCTACTTTGACTACATCTGGAACAACTGGCCCAGCGCAACTCTGGAAGCATCCGGCCGGGCAGTGGGCCTGCCGGTCGGCCAAATGGGCAACTCCGAAGTGGGGCACATGAATTTGGGTGCCGGGCGGGTGGTTCCGCAGGATTTAACCTACATTAATAACCTCATCGCCGGTGATGAATTTTTTGAAACCGAGGCCCTGAATGACGCCGTCCAGCACGCCATCGACAACAACACCGGCCTGCATCTGATCGGGCTGCTGTCTGACGGCGGCGTTCACAGCCATCAGGAACACCTGTACGCCCTGCTGAAACTGGCCAAACAAAAAAGCTTGGAGCGAGTGTTTGTTCACGCGCTGCTGGATGGCCGGGACACGCCGCCGCGCAGCGGGGCCGGGTATTTGAGCCAGTTGGAAAGCCAGATCAGCAAAATTGGTTGCGGCACCATCGCCTCTGTTGCCGGGCGCTACTACTCGATGGATCGGGACCGGCGTTGGCAGCGCACCAAACTGGGTTACGATGCCGTGGTGCATGGCCAGGGTAATCAGGCCAAAACCTCTGCCGGGGCCATCGAAGCCTCCTACGCCAAGGATGTGAGCGATGAATTTGTAATTCCGGTGGTTCTGGTGGATGAGGCGGGCAATCCCAAAGGCGCGCTTAACGATAACGATGCCGTGATTTTCTTCAACTTCCGGGCCGACCGGGCCAGGCAGATGACCCAGGCGTTGACAGATTCCGGTTTTGATGGGTTTGAGGATGCCGCTCGCCCTCAAACCCTAAAGATGATCACCTTTATGCACTATTACGACAGCCAGACACCGGGCTTTGCCTTTGCAGTGCCGGAGCCGAGCAACGGGCTGTCTGAAACTATTTCCAAAGCGGGTCTCAAACAATTCCACAGCGCCGAAACCGAAAAGTACGCCCACGTCACCTACTTTTTCAACGGCGGCCGGGAAGCGCCGTTTGAGGGCGAAGAGCGGGCGCTGGTTCCCTCGCCCAAGGTAGCCACTTACGATTTACAGCCGGAAATGAGCGCCAGAGGCATCACCGAAAAAGTAGTTGCTGCCGTTGGTTCCGGCGAATACTCCTTTGTGCTGGTCAACTTTGCCAACCCGGATATGGTCGGGCACACCGGCTTTCTGGATAAAGCCATCACCGCGGTGGAAACTGTGGACGATTGCGTGCGCCAGGTGGTTGAGGCCACGGTCAGTGTGGGCGGCGTAGCGCTGGTTACCGCCGACCACGGCAACTCTGACCAGATGATGGACTACGACACGGGCAAACCGCACACCGCTCACACCACCAACCTGGTGCCGTTTACTTACGTGGCCAAAGAAAAACCAGAGTGGCGCTTTGCCAACGGTTTTTTGGGAAATGTGGCGCACACCGTTCTGGAATTGTTGGGCGTGGATGCGCCTCCGGAACTCACCTCTATTGCG
>CAYWSS010000983.1:0-1591 GCA_964460505.1 uncultured Caldilineaceae bacterium
AGCACGCGGGAATGACATCTCAAAAGTTCCGTTCTCATTCTGTTTTCAGTATAACTCCTAACCCCTAACCCCTGACCCCTGCTTTTATTCTACCGGCCCAATCCATTGGACGTGAATATCAGGGGGTGGGTTGGCCTTTACGGGGAGTTCTACCACAAATTTACTGCCTGGACAGTTTTGCATATCAAAGCCGGGACTATCTGCAAAAACGTGCCCGCCGTGGGCTTCCACCAGCCCTTTAACCAGCGCCAAACCCAATCCGGGGCCGGCCCCCATAAATTTTATTTTACCGGTAGAATGTAGCGAGGAGTCACTGGCCCGGTAGAATTTTTCGAATATTTTTTCTTTATCTTCGGGGGCAACGCCTACTCCGGTATCCTGAATGGTTATTTGTACGTAGTCATTGTTGGCCACCGGCTGAGAATTTTCCTGGCCAAAAATTTTAATCTGACCCCCGTCGGGCGTATATTTGATGGCATTGCTGACAAGCTGCTTAAAAACCTGATGAAGCCGGGCGCCATCCGCTTCAATTTCCGGCAGCAGGGCCAGCCCAGCCGTGTCAATGGTTTGACTCCGTTCTGCCAGAGATTGCTGTGATTGTACTACTACCAGGTTGATAGCTTTTTGCAGGTTGACCCTTTGGATGGCCAGATGCAATTTGCGCATATCCATAGCGGACAGGTCCAGCATATCTTCCAAAATGCTGTCAATCCGGTGTACGCCGCGGTCAATGCCTTCGGTAAGGCTTCTGGCCCGGTCACCCATGCCTAAATCGTGCAAAATATTAACATATCCCTGAATGAGGGTAAGCGGGGTTTTTAGCTCGTGGGCGGCAATGCTGATAAAATCTGTTTTTGCTTTTTCCAGCCGGGCCAGTTCCCGGTTGGCGCGAGACATCTCCGTGGCGTACTGCATCACCTTTTGCTCAGATTCGGCGTAAAGGCGAGAGATTTCCGTGGATTTAGCGGCCATGGCCAACCGCGTGTTTTGGGTGTAAATATCAATGGTCACGCGGATGACGTGAACAAAAATTCCATCCAGGGCAGACAGCATGACAAAGGCCGGTTCCGGGTCGACCTCTTCGCCAATTCGGTCCCAAATTTGCTGCCGCAGGCGCTGATGCACCCCCAGCAGGTTTGTTAATTTACGGCCCACCGCCACAGCATGTGCGGCAGAACTTTCCAGCACAGAATCAACCATGCGCGTGTTGCCATTCTGAGCAACATCAATGATTCCTTCGTACAGGGCCAGGTGAAAAGCCCCATCCCGTTCATCATTGATACTGCCCAACATATCGGCGTGGTCTTGCAGCCACACGGCCAGTCGTTTGCTTTGCATAAAACACTCCATTGTTGAGTGCCGTTATTGATGATTCTCTATTGCGTACTGTGTATTTTGGCGCTCTGGTAGTTTGCAGGATCGCTCTATAAACGTATTATCTGCCACGAATTACACTAATTTCACTAATTTTTTATTTTTTTCGTGTTAATTCTGTAGAGGTCAAGAACATGTTGAACAGATAGGATTATGAAATTGTCACGCAAAGCCGCCAAGAACGCCAGGAAAAACATTAAAATCTTTGCGTGAGATA
>CAYWSS010000984.1:0-1574 GCA_964460505.1 uncultured Caldilineaceae bacterium
ATCTTCCACAATACAACAGTGAGACCGTGATACTTTTGAATCGTCATTAATGGTTATATCTACTTTTCTCCCCCGGCCTATAAGATTTCTGCCCCTACGAATAGGGTACTTATCTTTATTATCATGCCTCAACCAGGCCATAATGGGGCGTTGCTTCCACAAAACGGGAGGTGCGGGTTTTCGTCGTTGCCAAATGACCAGGCCAACGCCCCCTCCAACCAAAACAACAATGCTGATGGCCCAAATCCAGAACGCTCCCCCCCCACCGCCAGCGACCATTCCGTCTAACGGGATGCGGCTGGGGGTAACAGTCGCCTCTATGCCCAATTCATCAATAGCCAATAGCGAAATGCTATCCGCGCCCGCCGGCAGTGTATCAGCGGGAATCAAGATATGGTCAAACGGTAGCTCAGTATAAACCAAATTCTGCCCGCCCGTCTGACAAGCGATACATTCCACGCGCTTTAATTGACGTGCATAGCCATCGGGCCAATCTATCGCCATATCCAACTGCACCATACTTTGGCCGTCATCGGTGGAAACAGGTTCTACAGATGTTACTGCTATAGCAGCCGGTTTCAAATGCATTACCGGAAAAAGATGAGATGCCTCAAATTGATTGCCATTCACATCGACCACAATAGAAAGGGTGCTGGGGCGTGCTTGCCCGGTACGGTAGCTCATAACCAGCTGATGACGTTGTAACCCCAACAAGTTCCACAACGAATCCAAATCGTTCGGGTCATCTAAAACAACATAATGTCCCCCGGTTCGTGCGGCCAGGCGGCTTAACGTTGATTGCGCCGCAGGCGAGGGCTTGCCCAGTTGCACAACGTGGATGACGGTTTGATAGCGGGTTGATTTTTCTATTACGTCTTCTATCGACAATGTATCAGTACCTGAATCGCCATCGGCAAACAGGACGATGCTTTTGAATAGGTTGTCGGGAATATCCGTTTCACGAAACTGGTCCAGTACATAGTTCAAAGAATCGAACAAAGTTGTCTTTTCGGCTTGCTTGCTGAAAGAAACCCGATTAAATGCATTAGGCATCTGGCTATGGCGCTGGTTCCAAGGCTGCAACACATCTGCGTACCCAGAATCGGTGGTGGTAAAAGCAGCCAACCAATCAGTCTGCTCTGAAAGAACACCCGAAGCAACCAACCGTTTTAAGGTTTTGGCAATGGGCATATCGTCATCATCTGCCACGCTGCTCCCTGAGTGGTGCAATACAAAAGCCACCTGCACGCCCACAGGCCGAATTTGTTGGGTGATAATAGTTTGCGGCAGCCCATCTTCCTTTAATACCAGGCGAGTCTGATTATCCAGCGGTGCGCCCAGATTTGCCCCGCTCACATAAACATCTACCTGTGGAAAGTGCGTTGTATCCAGTTGGGTAACGG
Source organism: uncultured Caldilineaceae bacterium (assembly GCA_964460505.1). Taxonomy (GTDB): domain Bacteria; phylum Chloroflexota; class Anaerolineae; order 4572-78; family J111; genus J095. The sequence goes on from CAYWSS010000984.1 coordinate 1,404, forward strand.
CAAACAGGTGTTGCAATGCCTGGGCAAAAGGGTAGGCTTGGCCGCGAGCAAAGGTTACGCCTTGTTCGCCACCGCCAATCACAAATACAAAAATAATCAGCCGGATGAACGTCTTTCCATCTTGTCCCGCAGATTTTACCCCAACCCCAATTTCTGTTATCATGTCGCCCA
>CAYWSS010000985.1:0-1570 GCA_964460505.1 uncultured Caldilineaceae bacterium
CCCCCCGGCAACGCTGCTAAAAGGATTTCAACACGCTGCCGGGGAGTAAACTCTTTCAGGGCCACTTCTTCGTCTTGGCTTAAAAACCGCATTTTAACAGGCTTATCATAACCGGGTTCTCTGTGGCGACCCTGACCTCTGCCGGGGCCGCCCCAAGTTTGTTTTGATGACCACAGTCCCCCGCTGCGGTAGAACGCAACACATTTTTTCGTGGAATGTACATCCTCTGCAATTGGGAGCGGCTCATTGTTCTCTAATATTTCCTCAATTCGTTCAATAGATTCAGCGAGTACGTCATTTAAATCAACAAAAAACCATTGATACATATCCGGCTCACGGGACAGTTCCAACCTGTTTGTTTCCCATTTCCCGGCATATTGGGCGGCTATAGCTGCAAATTGCTTCAACGATAGCAAATAGCTGTATTTTTCATCATCATTTAGTCGGTTAAACTCAGTACCATTTAATGTTTTTTCAAACATCTTTACCACCGAACCTCACCGTATAATTTGATTTGCTGTGCGTCATTCTCGGTACAATTATGCTCTACTGAGATGTCTAAAATTTTGCCTAACTCCACAATTTGCTTATAGGCAGCTATTGTTACCCGGCTCTCAAAAGCCATCGCGTCTCGCCGTAATTTTCTGTGCTTGGGGTGTCTGGCGGCTATCTCCCTGACCATCTCTTGCATTTGTTCTTTAGTTAATTTAGCCATCTTTCTATCTCCTTGACAATTGATGTTATCTAAACTTGATTAAAGTATATCACAATCAAGATGGAATGTCAAGAGTTTTTACACGACTTTGAGTTAAAGTTTTTGAAATTGGTAACTTTTAAGGTTTACTCAGTAAACCTAACGGCTGAGTTGTGGCGATTGCGGGTTGGCGCAATGCCGTTGGTGATTAGATACTTTGCAGGCCCAACCGACCACAATTAAACGATGGTTAGCAATTCGCTACCAACGATTTGTTAGGCGGCTCTATGGTTGCCCAGTGTGATACAGGTGCGCCATCCTCAACAGACGGGAAGTTTCCAAACTGCCAGCATTTCCCATCCCAAAAACACGTATCACCGTGCGCCTCGTTGCCGTACCCTTCCCATTCAGGTATCCACACAAAATAGTAATCATCTGGTTTAGGGAGCGAATGTTCAGAAAATTCAATCCATTTCATAGAGTATTGCTGCCTCCATAAATTTTCGACTATGCCAATCAAAGATACGTTTACTAATTAGCTTGTAGCCTAGCATTTTTTGTAACAACGAAACGCCTTCATCGCTGGTAATCCGACCCGATAAAATATCTTTTCTTGCGTCATCATAGCGTCCGTTTGCTAGACCAAGCGCAGTTTTACTAAGACATGGCGATACCTCGTCAACAAAATGCTGTCGTGTCATTGCAGCCAGTTCAAAATAAACTTCTGTTCTGTATGCCTTATCTAATTCGAGTTCTTCTTGTGTGATTGGCACAATTCCTCCAAAGGCGACGAAGCCGCCCTAACGGTTGAGTTGTGGCGATTGCGGGATTGCACAGTGTGCCAGCCGCCTGCCTCGGCTGGCACACGGGGGTCAA
>CAYWSS010000986.1:0-1552 GCA_964460505.1 uncultured Caldilineaceae bacterium
CAGGAAGAGTGACAGGCTAAAAAATAAAGCATTGTCCCGGAGCGGGATAAAAACCGGCCTAAAACCGTTCACCCTTCACCGTTTATTATTCACCCTTTACAATTTTTCGGATGAACAGGCAAAAATTCAGCTTTTTACCCATTTGTTGCCCACTTTATTAGCTTGATGCGCATGATCATTCACCCCCCTCCAACCTCAACCATTAGGGAGTGCGGTCGCTCTCGCGAGGGGGGTGGGGGTGAACGATTACAAACCGGCAATTGCGCCAATTCCGTTAACAAATGTTAAACGAATAAACAAATGAATGCCGGCCGATATTTGTTTACACCTGCACTAACCCGCAAGGGGTCCGGCGCAAGTATTCGTTGGCTATTTGTTGGCGGAAGTGGGTTCACTTGCGCCGGACCCCATCAGGGGACTTTTAACACTGCCCCTTTATCTGCGCTGGTGGCCATTTTTGCGTAGCGAGCCAGCCAGCCCCGGAGTTCTGATTTTTCTGCGGGCTGCCGGGTGGCGCGCCGCTGCGCCAATTCTTCATCAGAAAGGGCCACGTTGAGTGAGCCTTTTTTGATGTCAAGCTCAATGATGTCGCCGGTTTCCAGCAAGCCAATCGGCCCCCCTTCGGCGGCTTCCGGCGAAATGTGGCCGATGCACGCCCCGCGTGTGCCGCCGGAAAAGCGGCCATCGGTAATAAGGGCCACGCTGCTTTCCAGCCCCATCCCGGTAATGTTGCTGGTGGGGGCCAGCATCTCCTGCATGCCAGGCCCGCCCTTTGGCCCTTCGTAGCGAATAACCACCACTTCACCCGGCTGCACTTCGCTGTTTAAAATGCCGTAGTTGGCCTCATCGTGCGATTCGTACACACGGGCGGGGCCGCGGTGCTGCATCATCTCCGGCAAAACACCCGCCGTTTTTACCACCGCGCCGTTGGGGGCCAGATTGCCAAAAAGCATCGTCAGCCCTCCGGTTTGGCTGTAGGGATTTTCCAGGGTGCGGATACAATCGGTATCTTTGCTGTTGCACGCTTCTATATTTTCTCCCAGCGTTTTGCCGGTAACTGTTTTCTGGTCAAGGTGAAGCGTGCCCGGTTTTTTGGAAAGTTCCCGTAGAATTGCGCTGATACCGCCTGCGGCATCCACATCTTCAATGTGATAGTGGGATGAAGGGCTGACTTTGCACAAATTGGGCGTTTTGGCCGATAGCTTGTTGAGCCGCTCTAACGGATATTCTATGCCTGCTTCCTGCCCCAGAGCAATGGTGTGCAGCACGGTGTTGGTGCTGCCACCCATTGCCATATCCAGGGCAAAGGCGTTGTCTAACACTTCCGGGGTAATAATATCGCGCGGTTTCAGGTCCCATTTCAGCAGTTTCATAATTTGAGCGCCGGCTTGTTTTGCCAGTTTTTCCCGTTCGGAAGTTTTGGCCAGAAAAGTGCCGTTGCCCGGCAGGGCCAGCCCCAGCGCTTCTGCGATACTGTTCATTGAATTGGCCGTGAACAGGCCGGAGCAGGAGCCGCAGCCGGGGCAGCCGTAATCTTCTAACAGCTTAAGCT
>CAYWSS010000987.1:0-1547 GCA_964460505.1 uncultured Caldilineaceae bacterium
CAAAGACGCGCGATTTAAAGCGCATGTCCGTGCTTGTGTGTTTATGTGAACGGCGACGGAAGTAGAAAGCCGGGAATGAGTTCGAACGTGGGTTGGGGGGTGATGACAAAGCCCGGGATTGGGAGCAATTCGAACTGGGGGGTAGGGGTGGCCGTGGGCAACAGGAAGCCGGGGATGGGGAAGACTTCAAATGTAGGGATTGGTACCGGTTCGCCCGGATTGGCCGGGGTGACGATGATTTCGATCTGGGCGTAGGTATCGCCGGCATCGTTGTGAGCAATCAGCGTGTAAACAGTGTTACTGCCGGGTGACACCACTTTGCTTCCCGGAGCCACCACCCCTTCCTGGGTGCCGTTGTAGTGCAGGTAAGCCACCTGGGCATTGGCCAAATCCCATTGCAAGACCACGCTTTCGCCGGCGCTGATGGTGTACTGGTTGGCGGTGAAGCTGTAGATTACCGGTTTGGTTGGTACGGCGGCAGGTGGTTCAGGGGTATTTGTTGGCGGTGGCGTGGTTGCGGTGGCGGTTGGGGGCGGCGTGGTTGGGGTAGCTGTAGGTTGCGGCGTAGCTGCAGGCAGCAGGGGGACGGCGGTAATTGGAACATTTTCGGTGCCGTAACTTTTTACATATTCTGCGCTGCTGGAGACCCAACCTCGTTCGTTGCTGCCGGCAGGAAAAACAATCTGGTACCACAACCCATCCGGGCTTTTGGCGCTGACCAGGGCGCTTTCATCCAGCGCCAGTTGCCCAATAATTGGATAGGCCAGACCAGGCCCGGAGCGCACATTCAGGTTGGTCAGGGTGGTCACAACCGGCAAACTGCCGGCCGGATTGCTGGCCGCAGCCGGCACCACCGGTTCAATTGTATCCCCGGAGGATGCGCCGATGGCATCCACCTCGGCTGCCGTGTCGTTGCCGGCGGTGGATGCTGCCGGCTCAACGGCATTGGGTTCAGCCTCAGCATTAGCTTCATCATCAGCCGCTTCTTCTTCGGCTTGCTCCACGTTGACCACCAAGGTGGCCATGTCGCTGGCCTGCTCATCCACGTTGTAGGCGCGGGCAATAATTACGTGACTGCCCGGCACCACCGGCAGCCAGGGCCGGCTGAAAATGAGCGACGTTTCGGCCGGGTTAGCCGGCACGGTGATAAACGGCTTGTCGTCAATTTCCAGCTCGATACGGGCCACGCCTTTGGCGTCGGCGGCCAGCACTTGCAGGGCCACGGCCTCGCCCACTACAAAACCGTCGCCGCTTGATGGAACTTCCACTTTTACAATTGGTTTGTTGACCGGCCCGGCGGCAAAGCCACAGGCCGATGTCAGAATAATAAGTGCCAAACTGGCGATAAAAACTGAATAAATGGATTGACTGCTGCCTTTCATGATTTGTTTCCCTTTCTTTAATTGACCGTCCCCACCCTTGAGGATGGGCGTCAACCGTATGTTTATTTATGGCTCTATGGTAACAAAAAATAGAGAACACCACAGTCAAACCGGTTACAAGCCGGGTGTAAAATGGGTCACACGGTTGGTGTGGAAAGGGTTACA
>CAYWSS010000988.1:0-1533 GCA_964460505.1 uncultured Caldilineaceae bacterium
TTACAATTTTATTCAGCCTGTGAGTAAAATCCGCCCCGATTGTCCTCAAGTTACCCTGATTATAAACTTGATGCGTATGGGGACGACCCTTGCCCCGACAGGTTTATTGTTCTGAATAAACCAACATTTCCCCGCCAAATATTCGTAATGTTCCTCGTTTTACTTCATACGTTTGCGCGGCGCCGAGCGCGTTCAGATAACGCGCTTCCTGCTGCATAACATCATCTTCGCACAGGGCTTGCCCGCCGGTAAGGCCGGAAATGGTGATGCTGTCTCCATTTAGTTGGTACGATGCGCTGTAGGGGTTGCACCCGCTGCTGCCGAAAACCGCGCCACCCTCAAACAGGGCGATAATCTCGGCGGCGGGCAGCGTACCGTTTAAACTCCAGTTTATCCCTTCAATTTCACCGCCGGGTTCTTCCGTTGGTTCCGGCTCTTGCGCTTTGATGGTAATCTGGTGGTTCTGGCTGCCTGACAGCCCATTTTTGTCGGTGACAGTCAGGCGAACATTGTATTTGCCCGGTAAACCGTAGACATGTTCAATTTGAACCGCATTGGCCGTGGTGCCGTCGCCCAGGTCCCAGGCGTAACTGGTAATTGAATTGGCCGATTGTGAAGCGCCGGCATCAAACGTCACAGGCTCACCGACCTTTGCTTCTGAGGGGGCGTTGATGACCGCCACCGGGGGATCATCCGGCTTGGGGCCGGGGTCAATCTTGATGCGATGGGTGGCGGTATCGCTCAACTCTTTGTCGTCGATGACGGTCAGGCTGACTCTGTAGTTGTCCGATTTGTTATAAATGTGAGTCACATCAACCCCGTTGCCGGTGGCGCCGGCGCCAAAATCCCACACAAATCTGATTAGATGACTACCTGCCGCCACCCCGGAATTGCGGGCGGTAAAAGCAACCGGCTGTCCCGCCTGGGCTTTGGTGGGGCCGCCAATCACTGCCTCGGGCGGCTGCGGCTTGCCCACCACCGGGGTGGGGGTGGGCGGCGGCTGGAGAATGGGCACATTTTCGGTGTTTTGGGCCTCAACCAGATAAGCGGCTACCCACCCCCGGCCGCTGCCGGTACCCGGTACGGCAATGGCCCACCATTCCTGGTCGGGGTTGAGGCCCACGGCTTCGGCGCTCTGCCCTGTTCTCAGCAGACCGATGATGTCGTACACCTGGCCGGGGCCGGTGCGGATATTGGTATCCTTTAAGGCAGTTACAGCCGGCGTCGAAGTCGCCGGCGTTGGGACTTCAATCTTGCCGCTGCCGCCGCCAAAAATACCGGTTAAAAACAGCAGCCCCACACACAGGAACGCCGCAATAACCGCCAATCCACCCAAAATCCAGAGTAATGATTTGTTTCCTGAATTAGCTGATTCTTTTTGGGGTGAAGCAGCGGGAGCGGAAGTAACGGGCAACGGATCCTCCGGAAACGATAGCCCTGTCGCTATTTTCAGGACACTGTTAAATTCCGCAGCGGTTTGGAAACGCTGGTTGGGGTCTTGAGCCATCGCTTTAAGGATGATCTTTTCCACCT
>CAYWSS010000989.1:0-1508 GCA_964460505.1 uncultured Caldilineaceae bacterium
CCGGCGCTAACCAGGAGGTGGTGGGGGTAGTACGCCTCTCTCGCCAACTTTCTGCCGTGTACGAGCGCTTTCTTGCCCTGCGATATTTTACTGCCGGCGTCCTGGTGGTGGCTCTGATTGTAGCTGTAACCCTTGGATTGACGTTGGCTTTAAATTTAGAACAATCCCTGCGCCGCGTGACTGACGCTATTTATGGCATCGCCACCGGCCAACAATGGACCACCCTGCCGGAACACGGCCCCAAAGAAATCCGAATGTTGCTGCACGCCTTCAACACCCTCATCAAACGGCTGCGCACCATGGAAGAAGCCCGCCGGCGGTTGCTGGCTAATCTTATCCACGAAGTTGGCCGGCCCATTGGAGCCGTGCAATCTGCCCTGTATGCGCTGCAAAGTGGCGCAGATGAACAGGAGGACCTGGGTCGCGAGTTGCTGGAAGGCATAGAAATGGAGGTTAACCGGCTGCCGCCGCTGTTGGATGATTTGGCCAATCTACATGACCAAATTCTCGGTACGCTGGAATTAGACCGCCAGCCGGTTGATTTGAGCGAATGGCTGCCCCACATCGCCAGCCCCTGGCGGGAAGCCGCCCATCTCAAAGGGCTGCACTGGCAGATAGACATCCCGTCAACATTGCCCACCCTCAACATTGACTCCGGCCGGATGGCCCAGGTTTTGGGCAACCTGCTCAGCAACGCCATAAAATATACCGGCCAAGGCGGCACTATCTCTGTATCTGCCGGCACGGACAATGAGCAAACCTGGATCCGGGTCGGCGATACCGGCCCCGGCATTGCCGAAATGGAACGTGACAAAATCTTCGAACCCTTCTATCGCAGTAACCGGGGCCGTCGTTTTCCGCAGGGAATGGGTCTGGGGTTAACTATTGCCAACGATTTGGTCACGGCCCACGACGGCAAAATTATTCTGGAAAGCACTCCCGGCCAGGGCAGCCAATTTACCGTGTGGCTGCCCCGCCAAATTGCCTCCTACCCCCCTGATTTTCCTTAAACGTACAGGTGGCGCTGTGGCCGGTTTCGGCCAAGCCACCTAAGCGGGCGCGGCCAGGAGACCGGCCCGAGCGTGATTCTGACGGGTTCACTGAACTTGTGCCCTTAAACTCCCCTTAAGGTCTCCATAACCCCCGCTTAAAGACAGTTTACTCCGGCTCGTGATACCCTGTGAGCAACTATATTCAGAGAGGGGGCCACCATGAAATTTAGGCGAAGACAAACCACGTTAATTGTTACTACATTTGTAGCGGTGATGGCGTTACTCGCTTGTGGCTTGTTAGCCCTGTCTGTTAGGGCAGCCACCCCCATTTTATAGATTCCCGATCCACCAACACGGGCCTCGATTGAAATTTTGGGTAAATCCGGTTGAACGGCCCAACACCGCCGAGGTCTGGCCGGGCATTAAAGAAATAAGTATTAAACAGTGAAGACGGGCAATTGTTAAAAGCGCCGGAATTATTAAATAATCAATTAAAATAGCGATTATATTTACATG
>CAYWSS010000990.1:0-1503 GCA_964460505.1 uncultured Caldilineaceae bacterium
ACGAACGGGCTCTACAGTCTCAACACGTCTCTGCCGCGCACCGAGACAAGAACCGGAGCTTCGGCGCACACGCCGAGGATTTCAAGACCGACTCGAACCTGCCCGTCTTCGTGGTCAGCGTGAACGGTACGATCGGCGGCGCCTTCACCCCGCTGGTCAATCTACCCGCCCAACCCGCCCTGTCGAGCCTATTCGCTGTTTTCTTCCTGCTCGGTCTCGCAATCAGCCTTTACCAAACCATTCGCCCAATATTTACTCCAAACTCCCCAAACTCACTCAACCCCCCCCTCTCCCCCCACCTGTTTCTCCTCTGCTGGTGGACTGTTATGCTCTTGCCCGCTATCCTGGCCCCCGACGGTGCGCCACACCACCTCCGGCTCATCGGCACCCTCGTTCCCACCTATATTATTTTGGCCGTTGGAATGGTGGCCGCCACAAACTTCACCGGTAGTTTAATCCCCCGGTCAACGCGCCTGGCCCTTCTGCTGCCTGCTGCCTGCTACCTGCTGCTTGCCATCCAAACCTGCACCAACTATTTTGTGCGCTGGCCTCAATCGGCCGATTTCACCCTGCCCTTTGATCTTTACGCCACCCGCCTGGCCGCCGATATTTCCACGGCAGGCCCGCACGCTGCCTACGTTTTGCCAATGGATATTCGCGCCGCAGAAGAAGCGCGTCATTATACGCTGGATTACCTGCTGGCACCGCATCAACCTGCGCCGTACACCTACATCCCCGTGGACGAACGCAACGCCGAAACACTGCTGTCGCAAGCTGCTTCCGGAAAAACAGAACTGCGCGTTATTCGCTGGACAGAGGACAAACACCGTGAAGCTGACGCCAAAGAAATTGTCACCTATTTATTGCAATCCCACGCAACTCTGGCCGGGCAACAATCATTTCCGGTGTATAATGTCGAGACATATCTTTTACCGGAAAACGACAAGACTTCATTCACCCTGCCGGCCATTGCCCAACCGATTGGCGCAAATTTTGACGAACTTTTGCGCCTTGATGCTGCCTTTGTGCCGCCGGAAACAGCAGCGGGCGAGGCGCTTGCCGTGGCTTTTACGGTGGCCCCCCTCGGGCCAATTGACGCGGATTACAAGGCTTCTGTGCGGCTGGTGGATGACTCTGGCCGGCGGGTGTTGCAAAAAGATCGGGTGTTGCAGCACAATTTTCACCAGGGAACATCGCTGTGGCCCCCCGAAACCGTCAACGAGTATTACCTGCTCCCTGTGCCGCCGGAGACCCTGCCCGGCAAATATACCGTTACCCTGCTTATTTATCACCCCGAAACGCTGAATCCGCTGGTGGCCAAGGGGCTGGTCGAGGTGCCGCTGGGGACAGTACACGTCATTGCCGGGGAGTAGCGTCCGGCAATTTACGATTTTGGATTTACGATTTACGATTAAAGCCTTGCATAGACTGAGCAAACTTGAAAAGAGGGCATCGCTTCAATGTATTCAAATAATAGGTTTACACTTTAGGCCAAAAAATAAG
>CAYWSS010000991.1:0-1502 GCA_964460505.1 uncultured Caldilineaceae bacterium
CCCGTCGGGGCGAGGCCGCCGACCAGTCGACGGGGCGGCGTGGCAAACACAAACAAGAGGACGCCCCCCTGCCCCCACTCCAAATCACCACCACCCCGCCCGCCGTGGGCTTCGACAATGCGGCGGGTGATAGCCAGGCCCAATCCCACACTTTTTTCGCCCCCGGTGGGTTTGGCCGAAAGCCTGGCAAAGTGCTGAAACAAGCGCGTCCGGTCTTTTTGGGTGATTCCCGGCCCCTGGTCTTTTACGGCAAATCGCCAGCCGTGCGCCACAAACGACACACTGACCTCGATGGTGCTGCCCAATGGCGAATATTTGATAGCGTTCGACAAAAGGTTATCGAAAACTTGTCGCAGGCGAACCGGGTCGGCGTGAATTGCGCCCACTGGAACCGGATGCAGGGTAATCGTCATATTTTTGACAGAGGCCAACGCAGATTGGCGTTTGACGGTCTCATCCAGAAATTTTGCCATATCGATTGGCTTCAGGTTCAACGCCAATTTGCCGGATTCGATGCGCGTAATATCGAGCAAATCATTCAGCAATTGCAACATATAATTGGACTGCTGACCAATATCATTTAACAGGGCAGCGCGTTCTTCGTCAGACACCAGCGCGTCAGCGTCCGATAGCAGGTCGGCAATCATTTTGATATTGCCGATTGGGCCGCGCAGGTCGTGAGCGGCAATCCCCAAAAATGTGTTCTTCAACTCATCCAGATGGCGCAATTCCTGATTCTGGTCTTCGATGCGTCCTTTTTGGGTGGCAAGCTCAGAGACCAGCCGGCCTTTTTCTAAAATTACCGAAAGCTGTCCGGCTACCTGTAAAAATGTATCGACGTGAACATCAATGTAGGTATTGGGTTTGGCGCTGGAAAAGAAGATAAACCCCACCGGCGCCCCATTGGCAACCAGCGGACACGTCAAGGAGGAACGGATGCCTTCTTCGACGATGATGCGGGTTGATGCAGATTGCGGTTTATGGCGCAGGTAGTCAACCAGGTCGTTCAAGATGCGGGGCTGGCCAGTTTCGATGATAGTTTGCAGGCTACTGCCCTCCAGGGGAGCATTGTAGCCTTTTTTGAGTTGAACGGAAGGTAAATCGCTTTTAGCCCAATGGGCACGCACCAGCGTTTTGCCCTCACCCTCTTCTATCAACGAAAATCCGATACGGTCGTAGGGGATAATATCCCGAAAATCATTGTAAATTATTTCCAGAATATCTTCAAGCAACAATCCGGCGTTGATATTTGACGTAATTTGATTGAGCTTTTGCATTTCTGCATAGCGCGTCTCAAGGGAGCGGGCCAGCTTTTGGAGGGCACGGCCTAATATGCCCACCTGGTCTGATGGAGAGGTGGGAATAGCCAGATTGAACTCGCCATGCTCTAATTGCCGGGCAACCTCAATGTATTTCAGGATACGTTCATCGACGCCGGGGCCGGATTTTTTGTTCGCCATTCATCAAATAGCCTGCAAACCGCATTATTTGCATCTAATTAA